>CAYQJI010000003.1:0-45504 GCA_964417865.1 Candidatus Woesearchaeota archaeon | reverse complement strand
GTCTAAGAACAAATTAAAATTTCTACTATTGTAGATTTTGAAAAGTTATCTGGTTTGGACTGAAGTCTAAGAACAAATTAAAATTTCTACTATTGTAGATAAATATGGAGGTCTATTAGGATGATGAGTCTAAGAACAAATTAAAATTTCTACTATTGTAGATTAAAACTTCTACGTATGCAATTAAACGTCTAAGAACAAATTAAAATTTCTACTATTGTAGATCTTTGGCTGTCTGTGTTGCAACTTCCCAAGTCTAAGAACAAATTAAAATTTCTACTATTGTAGATTTTAAACATTTTATTCCTTTGTATATTGTCTAAGAACAAATTAAAATTTCTACTCTTACAAGTTCGAGATTAAATTAAAAGTTGTTGATTATTTAATATTTATTAAAAATAATTTATTTATTAAAAAATTTCTTAGCTTCCTCTGAAAAGGTTAAATATATGATACATCCTATTAAAAGAAGGAATATAAGACCATCAAAAGAATTAATATCTGAATTTAATGAATAAAAATTAGAAAATTTATAACAAAGAATTAACAAAAAAATTAAACCTACTACCCCTCTTGAATATTTTTTCTTTTCTCTTACAAGGAAGACAATTATTATCATTAATATGCCAAATATTAATGTCATTATTGATAGAGGAAAAGTATCAGGATTTAACCCATTATTAGTTACAGAATTTTCAAAGATTAAAGAATTACCTATTTGATATAAAGAATAAACACTTATTCCAATACCAAGAATTAAAAATAGATTTATTATCTCTCTAAGCCATCTATCTGATTTATTTTTATTATCCTCAGAATTATCTTGCTTTGAATTTTTATTTTTCACTTCTTCCATAGATTAGATAATAAAAAAGAGTTTAAAAAGTTGATTAAATTTTATTTTCTTAAAAATTAATTAAGAAGTTTCATTTAATTTTCTTCTTCTTAAAAAGTTCTTTTTGATTGAAAAGCATTATTATTACGGAAATTATTAAAAATAACCAATTTACTAATACTGCTAGAATTAAAAAAAAGATTGCAATTAATGATAAGATAAAAACTTTGATATTTTTCATTTTAATATGAATTTAAATAAAAAAGGAATATAAAAAGATAACGAAAAAATAAAAAAATAAAAAATTGAATTAAACTAATTTAGCCTAATTATTCTTGAGATTCATTAGATTCTTGATCTGATTCTTTTCTTGATCTATTTTCATCAGAAGGTCTAGATCTTCTGAATGGTCTTCTTCTACCGCCAAATCTTCTATTAAATCTTCTTGGCCTTTTAGCATTTGGATCTATTGGTACAGCTTCAGAGACTTTTAAAGGCCTTCCCTGAATGTCTTTCCCATTAAATTCAGAGATAAATTTTTTAGCCATCTCTTCATCTGCGATAGTTACAAAACCAAACCCTTTAGATCTTCCTGAAAACTTGTTTATAATTAAAACAACTTCTTCAGTAGGATAACTTGAGAAAAGGTTTTTGAATTCTTCTTCACTAACGCCAAAAGGCAAATTTCCTACATATAACTTCATTTTATCCTCCTTACATACTGGCCTTAAGCCATTTTTTTATAGATAAGAATGATTTTTATCATTTTTAAACATTTGTGATTTATATTTTTGATTAAAAAGGTAAAAAAATATCAAAAATGTCTATAAACCAAAGTTTTCTATGAAATTTTCTATAACTTTATACTCATTTAAAAAAGAATTACCCTTTTCAGTTAAAGAGATAAACTTTTTTTCTTTTCCTTTAGATTTTTCTGTATTTATTAAAATAAATCCTTTAGAAAGAAGTTCATTTATATATTCCTTAAACATCTGGGGAGAAAGATTAGAAGAGTAAAGTAATCTTGTAGGTTTGATATTCCTTTTTTCTTTTACAGATAATAAAATGTCTTTAATAATCTCTAATCTTTCCCTTTTTTTAATTGCCATTCTTATAATTATTACTTTTAGTTATCCTAAAAATACTAAAAAGTATTAGAATAAAGAATATTATATTAAGTATTCCTATGTCTATAAGAAGTAAAGTATTCCACTGAAAAAATGTTGCTGTAAAAAAATTTAATATCCAAGCGATTAAACCTAATAATAAAGCTAGAAGATAAATTTTATTGAGAGAGGACTTATTTTCATTTTTTTTATAATTCTTAAAAAATAAAATTATAGAAAAAGAAAAAATAAGAATTTGAGAAATAAAAAGAAATCTATATGATTCAAAAAAAGAATCAAAAAAACTTAGGGTTATTGCTATTATATGAAGAAAGATTACTTTTGAATTTATTAGAGAAGAATAAGTTATTTTATGAATATCAAATTTCTTCCAGATAAGACTATATAATAAAAACAAACCGCCAATTATTAATAAATATTCAAAAATAAACTGTGAAAAAAATACATAATTCAAATTTAAATTAGTAATATCTGCTAAAATAAATTTCCAAAAAAATGCTAAACCATAAAATAAGAAACTATTCCTGAAATATCTTAGTCCATTATGTAAGCTTAATCTAAAATATCTATCAGTTTTAAGCAAAATAATTAAAGATATAAAAGACATTACAAAAGCATAGATGTACTCTAAAAAAGGTTTATTATTTAAAATAATATTATAAATATTCATAAAAGATTAAATTAAAGGATATATTTAAAGATTTATATAAATTTTGTAAAGATTTAAGTTACAGGAAAATTTAAAAATTCTATTTTATATTTAAAATTGAGTTGGGAAGTTAACTTCGGAATCTGCTTTTAAATAAGCAAGTGGAAAAGATGTTCACTGATTCTGAGGAAGGTCCGCTCACCCGTGTTAATTTATTAACATGAAAAAGCCACCTATGAAAGTAGGTTACTGTGAAGTAAAGCTCTGTTACAGAAACGACACAGCTTATTCAGAGTAATGAAACCTGAGTTGAACTAAGAAGAATAAGATATGATGAGACGAACATCTTGGCTGGTGCAAGGTTAAAAAACCGCTAAGTCAAATGTTAACATGTTCTGTTCGTGAAAACGAAGAACAACAGAAAGCGGCCTAATCCCAACTCTTAGTTTTTCTTTTATTTCCAAAACTTTAAAAGTGTAAAAAAATATAGATTATTATGGGGCTATAGCTCAGGGGGAGAGCGCTACGCTGAAGACGTAGAAGTCCTGGGTTCGATTCCCAGTGGCCCCATTCATGATTAGATCTTTATTATTGTTGTAAAATTTATAGATTATGTTATAGAAAAGGTTTATAAAATAAAAAGTTCTATTTAAAATATGAAAAAAGAGATGAGAAAAAAGGATAAGCACAGTGTGAATCACGAAGAGAAATCTAAAGGAAGTTCAAAGATTGTCGGAAATTCTTTAGGTGCTTCTGGATTTACATTGAGCATAATTGGTCTTTTCTCTTTAGGAATATTTGGAGTTATAACCTCCTTTATTGGATTTATCTTTTGTTTTATCCAACAAAGAAATAAAAAAACTAAATTAGGAAAAGCAGGATTGATATTAAACATTATTGCTTTTGTTTTAAGCTTTTTATGGATTTTTGTAATTTATCCTGCAATTTCTTCTAAGATTAGTTATTAAGGTTATCCAAAATTAACTAAAATCCTAAAAGAGTAAAAGAATATGAAAGACAAAAAAGCAGCAATGGAAATGTCAGTTGGGACAATTGTAACTATAGTTTTACTTATGAGTGTTTTAGTTTTAGGTTTGGTTTTGATTCAAAAAATTTTTAATAGCGGGACAGAGAGCGTTGATAGTATAAATAATCAAGTTAGAAGCAAGATAAATAATTTGTTCTCAGAAGAAGATGCAAGCATAGTAATTTTATTAGGAAGCAGTAAAGTTGCAGAAGTCAAAGCAGATAGTTCTTCTTTTGGTGTCGCTTTTGCTGCTAGAACAATAGACGGAACATCATCATCAAGGGATAGATTACAATATAAAATCAGTTTACAAAGTGATAGTGATTGTATTAACAAGAATTCTAAATCTTTTGTTGAAGGTTGGTTTAATGGATTAAATAATTGGCAAAACTTTGATGGTTATGATGGAGATAAATCAGAAGCGATAATAAGGTTTAGTATCCCTAAAGGAACAGCATTATGTGATCAAAAAGTTTATGTTGATGTGAAAGACAACAAATTAAACAAAGATGTAGGTGGAGCTTACTTTACAATTAAAGTTGTAAGAAAAGGATTATTCTAATTTTGAATAAAATTTTTTAATAAATATCTATGAAAGGTTATGATTATGTGTAGGAAAAGTTATTAAATGGATAGCTTCTAATAGTTTTAAATAAAAATGGTATTAAAACTTTATAACACATTAAATAGAAAAAAAGAAGAATTCAGACCTATCGTAGATGGTGAAGTGAGAATGTATGTTTGTGGGCCAACAGTAAATGATGTTCCTCATTTAGGGCATGCAAGGCAACAGATAACTTTTGATGTTTTAAGAAAATATTTGATTTATCTTGGTTACAAAGTAAAATTTGTTTCTAATATCACAGATATAGAAGATAAAATAATAATAAAGGCTAAAGAATTAAATATAGATATAAACGAACTAACTAAGAAAAATGAGATTGCTCATAAAGAGGATTATTCTAAGATTAATGTCATGGCTCCTGATGTTCAACCTCATGCAACAAAATATGTTAATGAGATGATAGAATTAATATCTTTATTGGAAAAGAAAGGATATACATACATAATCGATGGCGATGGAGTTTATTATAATGTGTCAAAATTTAAAGATTATGGGAAACTTTCAAAAATTTCCTTAAATGATTTAAAAAATAAAAGAAAATTAAAAGATGAATCCAAAGGAAAAGAAAAAAGAGATGAAAAAGATTTTGTTTTATGGAAGTTTTCAAAGGAAGGAGAACCTTCTTGGAACTCTCCTTGGGGGAAAGGTAGACCTGGTTGGCATATAGAATGTTCTGCTATGTCTCATAAAGAATTAGGAAATCCTTTTGATATACACGGCGGAGGGCAAGATTTAATATTTCCTCATCATGAAGATGAAATTGCTCAAAGTGAAGCAGGTTATGAAAAAAAGATGGTTAATTATTGGATACATAATGGTATGGTGAATGTTAATAATGTTAAAATGAGCAAATCTTTAGGAAATTTTAAAACAATTAGGGATTTATTAAAAGATTATAATGGAACAATTATAAGATATTTTGTTTTATCTAACAAATATAGACAACCAATAGATTTCTCTTCTGAAAGATTAGAAAATGCAAAAAATTCATATAACCGATTAAAAAAATTAATCTCTGAACTAAAAGATGATAATAAGATTAATAAAGGATATTTAAAAGAATTTGAAGAAGCAATGAATGATGATTTAAATACACCTAAATCTCTGCAAGTTATCTGGAAACTCGTTAGAGATAAAAAAGCAGAAGGAAAGATAGGAACAATAAAAGTAATTGATAATGTTTTAAGTTTAGACTTATTAAAAGAAGAATTCATTGAAATATCTGAAGAAATAAAAATATTGGTTGAAAAAAGAGAAGAAGCAAGAAAAAATAAAAATTGGGAAGAAGCAGATAGAATAAGAACAGAGATTAATAATAAAGGGTATAATATATTAGATACAAAAGAAGGTCCAGTCTTAGAAAAAATAAAATAGGCCATAGGAAGATTTTTAAAATAAGTATATTTAATAGAACTATAAATATAGAAAGAAAAGAGATTAGGTCTTATTCTTAGATTAAAAATATGAATAAAAAATTTAAAAATACAAGAAATATGAAAAGAAATTTTATGAAAAGTGAAGATAATAAAGAAATAAAAGAAATACTAATTGAAAATCTAAATGAAAAATCCTTAAAAAAAAGTGTTGCATTAACAGGGGTTATAGAAAAGATTAGCCAAACAGGAGGTCCAACTATTTTTGAAATAAATGATGGAACAGGTAATCTCTCTTTAAAGGGTTTTGTTTCTCCTGGTCAAAGAGCTTATCCTGAAATAAAAGAAGGGGATTATGTTAAAGTTATAATCTCTTTAGAAGAATTTAATGGAGAGATAGAGGGGGATATAAAGAAAATATTCAAAAAAATTGATGAAGAAAGAACAAAATTAAAAAAAGAGATTGAAAATAGACAAAGAGAAAGAGCAAAAGTAACTCCTGTAAATTTTTTAGTAGATGATCCTATTTTGTTAAAATTAAGAAATAAATTTATAAATGCAGCAACAGAAATAAGACTTGCTATATTTCAAGGAAGATCTATTATAATAAGACATCATTGTGATACAGACGGATATTCTGCTGCATTCGCATTAGAAAGAGCAATACTCCCTTTAATAGAAAAACAGCACATGTCAGAAAAAGCATCTTGGGAATTTTTTACAAGAGCTCCATCAATGGCTCCTTACTATGAGATAGATGATTCTATAAGAGATACTGCATTTTCATTAAAAAATGTTGCAAAATTTTCAAATAAAATGCCTCTTATAATCATAGTAGATAATGGTTCTACAGAAGCAGATTTAATGGCTATAAAACATGGGAAAATCCATGGAGAAAATTTTATTGTGATAGATCATCATAAATATGAAGAAGATGTTATCTCAAAAGAGGTTATTGAACATATTAATCCTTTTTTAGTAGAGGAATCAGGAACAAAGATGTCAGCAGGTATGTTATGTGCAGAATTAGCAAGATTTGTAAATCCTGATGTAAAAAATATAGAACAAATTCCTGCTCTTGCAGGATTAGCAGATAGGATTTATTTAGAGAATCCAAAAACAATTGAGAAGTATTTAGAAATTGCCAAAAAACAAGGATATTCTAGAGAATTATTAGAAGATATCTCTTTAGTAATAGAATATATTTCTTCAAAGATAAAATTTATGGAAGTTCGAGAATATATAGAAGTTTTATTTGGAGAACCTAGAGACAAACAAAAAAATCTTATAGAATTGATGGCCCCGTTTATAAAAGAACTTGATGAAAAGGGATTAAATATTGGAAAGTCAAATGCAAGATTAGAGAACATTAATGGAATAACTTTACAATTAGTTTATATTGAAGAAACTTATCCAGGATTTGGTTTTTTTCCAAAACCAGGAAGAAGTATTGGTTTATTACATGATAATCTGCAATATGAAAAAGGATTAGACAAAGTTGTTTCTATAGGTGTTATGGAAACTGCTATGACTTTTAGAGCTACTGACAAATCTAATTTTTCTGTACAAGATTTAATAAAATTCTTAAATGAAAAAATTCCAGAAGCTTTTGTTGAAGGTGGAGGACATAAAAATGCAGGTTCAATCACGTTTTTACCAAATAAAAAAGAGAAAATCGTAGAACTTGTTAAAGAATTTATTAAACAGAGAACAATTTAAGATAAAATGAAAAAATATAGAAAGAGTATATTTGCAGTTGTTTACAGGATTAAGAATAATAAGTTAGAATATTTAATCCTGAAAAGAAAATTACATTGGAATGGTTTTGAATTCCCAAAAGGAGGATTAAAATTTTTAGAACCAAAAATTTTAGGAGTTAAAAGAGAAGTAAAAGAAGAAACAGGATTGAAAATTTTAAAGATAAAAAAGTATAATGTATTTGGTTTTTATGATTATGATAAGTATTTAGAAGATAGGAAAAATATTATTGGACAAGAATTTTCTCTTTATAGTGTGATGGTTAAAGACGGAAAAGTAAAACTTGATAAATTAGAGCATGAGTCTTATGAATGGTGTGATTTTAATAAAGCTTTAAAAAAATTAACTTGGGAAAATCAAAAACAATGTTTAACTATTGTGAATAGGGAATTAACAAAAGAGTTAATTAAAAGACAAGAGATATAAACTTAAAATTTAATTAATAATTATGAATTTTAGAGAATTTACTACAAAAACAGGAAAAAAAGTATTTCTTGGGAAAAGTGCAGAACAAAATGAGGTTTTGATGAAAGATTATATATCAAAGGATAACATAATTTTACATACAGAAAAACCAGGAAGTCCATTTGCTGTAATTTTAGGTTTAAATCCTTCAAAAGAGGATATTAAAGAAACTGCAACATTCTGTGCATTAAAAAGTAAAGATTGGAGAGACAATAAGAAAGATGTTATTGTAAATGTTTTTTCAGGAAAAGATGTTTATAAAAATAAGAGTATGCCTGAGGGAACATTTGGAGTGAAAAAATCTCAAAAATTAAAAATAAAAAAAGAAGATATTTTAAAATTAAAAAATAAAATAGAAAGATTAGAAAAACAAAAAGAATCTGTTTCAAAAGAGGAACAACAAGAAGATAAAAAGGAAAATATTTTATTTAAGATAAAGAGAATCTTTAATAAATTAAATACTTAAAGATTAATAAAAAAACAAAAGATGACATCAAAAGAGATACAACTTGGTAAAAATGGAATAACAGAGAATTTTATTGAAACACTTAAGGGATATTTTAAAAAAAATGATAGTGTTAGAATCTCTGTATTAAGAAGTGCAAGACATGAAAGAGATAAAGTAAAAGAATATGAAAAAGAACTTTTAAAAGAATTAGGGGTAAATTATACATCAAAGATAATCGGGTTCAAGATAATTTTAAAGAAGTGGAGAAAACCAAGGGTTTAATAAAAATTTATCTTTTTTATTCAATTATCAAATTGATTAGTAGATATAATTAAAATTAACAACTAGCTGAAGAAGAACTTCCTGTCCCTGCTCCAAATCCTGCAGAAGCACTTGTTGTTGATAAAGATTGAGAACATTCTGATGGTGCTTCATTAAATGCAGAACATATTGCATTTTTAACCGATTCTTGATTTCTACTTAATTGAGAATCAACACCATTAATTAGGACTGTTGGAGATCCTGTGATTCCTTTAGACTGAGAATTTTGTACTTCAGCATTGTATAAAGATTCTCCTTCTGACTTCATACATGATTCAATCTTAGAAGAATCAATTCCAAATTGAGAAAATAAAGATTTTAATTTAGGAGCTAAACAAGTTGCATCCCCATTACATGAACCTATAGAAGTATTTTCTGCAAATGCTAAATCGTAATCTAATAATTTGTCAGGATAATATTTTTCTATACAAAGTTGTCTTTCAGCTTCTACTTTTTCAAAATCTCCGTGCATTGCTCCGATTTGTCTAATCTTAAAATCAATTTTATCTTTGAATAATTTTACAACAGGAATCATTGCTTTTTCCATTTGTAATCCATATGGGCAATAAGTAAAAACGTATAATTCTACAGAAGGTTTATCTGATTTAGGAATTTCTTTTTGAGTATTTGTATTTGAATTAGAAGAAGCTTGTTGAACTAATCCTACAGGAATTAAAGATTCTATAACGTTTTTTCCGTCTTTTGTTATATATAAAAGTAAAGACTTTCCCTCATAACTAACATTAACCTCATACAATCCTGAATTCTCTTTTACTGAATTTAAAGTTAGACCTTCAACACCTACAGAGTTATAAAAATTAATTAAAGTAGATCCTGCTTTATTAGGAGAAATAACATTCCCTGTTGTACAAGATCCTGAAAAAAATTTAATCAAAAGGAAGAAAGATAATATTAATAAAATTATTGATGCGAGAATCCAAGGATTTTTTCTTACTTTTTCAACAAACTTATTATTTTTATTTTTTTTATGAAAAGAAGATTCTTCTTTTTTTTCTTCTGCCATTTTTATCTAAAATTAATTGCATTTAAAAACCTTGTGGAACTGAATTTTATCTATCTTGTTATTTTTAAATAGACAAAAAATAAAAAAAGGTAAGTAAATAAATAAAATTTGAAGCAAAAAGCAATTAAAATGTTAGAAAAGAAGATTTTAGAGGATAATAAAAGGATAGATTCTATTAAAGAATTTATAAAGTATCAAAATAATTTTTATGGGTATTTTTTAGACTATTGCGAATGGGGTTTATTAAAGAGAAAAAAGGATTATTTTGTTGAATTTCAAAAGAAGTATCCAAAATTTGAAAAAGAATTAACTGAAAAAATAACGTATTTATTAAAAGAATTTGGAACAAACATATTATATGATACAAAAATTTTTCCTTATGAAGATTTGTTTAAAGCATATTCTTTAATAACAGAGATAATTAAGGAAAAAAATTTAGATAGTAGTTATATTCATTTGTTAATAAAATGAAAAACGATAGAAGGTAGATTATAAGGATAATAACTATCAATTTCATAAAAGAGGATAATAAATAAATATTAAAACTAAAAGTCTTTCTTTATTTTATGTATGACATAATAATTGGGAGAGATGAAGCTGATAAAAAAACCTTTCAAAATAAAGGATTAATTTATATTGGAAAGGGTTATGTAAAGATGGGTAGATATACCTCTTTAAGCAATAAAATTTTTCTTGATGCAATTAGGAATCATGTAATCTTGATAGCTGGAAAAAGAGGTTCTGGAAAGTCTTACACTCTTGGAGTAATTGCAGAAGAATTAACAAATATGGACAATGAGATAAAGCAAAATATTGCTCCTTTAATTTTTGATACTATGGGGATTTATTGGACAATGAAGT
The DNA here is from genome assembly GCA_964417865.1 of Candidatus Woesearchaeota archaeon. Classification (GTDB taxonomy): domain Archaea; phylum Nanobdellota; class Nanobdellia; order Pacearchaeales; family GW2011-AR1; genus RBG-13-33-26. The sequence goes on along the minus strand of CAYQJI010000003.1, from coordinate 34,991 downwards.
TTGAAAATGAAAAGGATAGAAGATTAATGCAAGAATGGGAATTAAAACCAAAAGGTCTTGATGTAAAAGTATTTGTGCCTTTTGGCTATTATGAGGATTATATAGAAAGAGGAATTCCTGTTGATGAAAAATTTGCATTAGATATTCAAGAGATGAATGTTGAAGATTGGATAATAACTTTTAATCTTGAAATGATTAATCCAGTATCCATATTAATTGGAAAGATAATAAATAAGTTAAAAAAAGAAAGACCTTCTTTTAATCTAAATAATATTATTGAAGAAATAGAAAAAGAAGAAAAATATGAGATACAAATAAAAAATGCTGCAATAAATTTATTTGAGGGTGCAAAAAGCTGGGGGATATTTTCAGAAGAAGGGACAAATACAAAAATTGAAAGATTAATAAATCCTGGATTTACTTCTGTTTTAGATTTAAGTGTTTATAATAGTATAGGTCCATTCAATGTAAGAGCATTGGTTATTGGTTTAATCTCAAGAAAGATTTTTAAAAAGAGAATGGAAGAAAGAAAAAAAGAAGAGATTGGTTCTCTCTCTCAAATTTCTAGTTTAGAAGTTGAGAAAAACAAAAAAGAAAACCCTTTAATCTGGATTTTTATAGATGAAGCTCATGAATTTCTTCCATTAAAAGGAAAAACTCCTGCAACAGATGCATTAGTGCAACTTTTAAGAGAGGGGAGACAACCAGGAATCTCTCTTATTTTAGCAACTCAACAACCTGGCCAAATTCATAGAGATGCAATGACTCAAGCAGACATTGTTATATCCCATAGATTAACAAGTAAACCTGATTTAGATGCTTTAAGTTACATAATGCAGAGTTATTTATTAAAAGGGATAAATGAATATATGAATGAACTTCCAAATTTAAAGGGGAGTGCAATTATTTTAGATGATAATTCTGAAAGAATTTATCCTGTAAGGATAAAACCAAGATTTACTTGGCATGGAGGAGATTCACCTACTGCTTTTATTGCAAAGAGAGATATTTAGAAAGTAAAAAGAAGATAAAATTTAGGAACAAAGAATTTATAAAGACATAATAAAGCCTAAATTTATGGAAAAAGGAATATCTAGAATAGAAGAGATAGTAAAAATTAATAATGCATTGGTAAAATCAATAATAAGAGAATTTAAAAAAGAAAATCCTTCAGTTATTGATGCAAGACCAAAAATAGAAAATACTCCTTTAGATGTTTATTGTTCAGATTGTAATGATAATAAAAGTATGACCATATTCAGGATAACTGGGACAGAAGAATATAATCACGTTAGGGCTAATAAAGAGATAGTAAGAAGAATAAGAGAGTATACAACGAATCCAGTTATGGCATATTGTAGAAGGTGTAATAAGTATTTTTTTGAAGAAGAGAATATATCAAGATTGTATAAAAAATAAAAAACATAGGATTTATAAACCACAATTTCAATAGGATTATATTCAATACGGCTTCGGCTGTTCTAATTCCGAAAGGAATGATTAAATAAGATGGAAAAAACAAATCCGGTTTATGATATGAACCCTCAAGAGTATAATTTAAAGTTAGCTAATGCTTTAAAGAACATACCTGAGTTTAAAGAACCAGAATGGGCTAAATTTGTCAAGTCTTCTTCAAGTAAAGAAAGACCAATCGAAGATGAAGATTTCTGGTATAAAAGAGCAGCAAGTATACTAAAACAGATTTATAAAAGAAAGATTGTAGGAGTAAGTAGGCTTAGAACAAAATATGGAAGTAAAAAGAATCGTGGTTCAAAACCAGAAAGATTTGTTAGAGCAGGAGGAAAAATAATAAGAACAATTTTACAACAATGTGATAGAGCAGGTTTTACTATTTGTATCAAAGATCCAAAAAGTGTTAAAGATAAAAAAACAGGGAGACAAATAACAGAGAAAGGAAAGAAATTTATGGAGGATGTACAATGAATTCTGAAAAAAAAGAAGCTTTAAAGAAAGAAAAAGTAAAGTCAAAAATAGAAAAAAAAGAGACAAAAAAAGAAAATGAAGAAATAAAGATTAAAAAAGAAGTAAATAAAATTGAAAATATTTCTAATACCCAGAAGGAAGAGACAAATAAAAAAATTTTGAAAAAGAGCAAGAAACAAAAAGCATTGGAAGCGAAAAAGGCTACTCTTGCAGTTAAGAATAAACAAACAAAATGGGCTCCTGTTTGGGTAGTATTGAAAAAGTATGGTGTTGGTAAAAAAATACACCCTGCATCAATTACTGTTTATAAAAGGTCTTGGAGAAGAACAAAATTGCATATTAAACCTAGGAAAATAAGAAAATCACATATGGGATAAAATGGAAAAAGAAAATAACAATCATATTGAAAGAGAATATACAATTCCCTTAAGAAAAAGATGTAATATTGTTCCAAGATATAAAAAAACAAATAAAGCTGTAAAAACCGTAAAAGAATTCTTAGTAAGACACATGAAAATAAGAGATAGAGATTTGAATAAAATAAAAATTGACAAATATTTGAATGAATTTCTTTGGATGAGGGGAATAAAATATCCCCCATCAAAAGTCAAAGTGAAAGCAATAAAAGAAGGGGATATTGTTAAAGTTGAGTTATTAGAATTGCCAAATAAAATAAAATACAAAAAATTAAGAGAAGAAAAGATATTAGAGGAAGGAAGAGAAAAAGCAAAGAAGAAAAAAGAAGAAAAAATTAAAGAGGAAGAGAAAAAAGAGACAGAAAAAGAAGAAACTGATAAAAAAGAATCAGAGGAAAAAGAAAAAGAAGTAGCAGTTATTGAACAACAAGAAAAAATTGAAAAACAAGAATCTAAAAAATTAAAACATGAAACAAAAGTAGAATCACCAAAAGAACAAAAAAATAAAAAAGTAAATTATAATAGAAGTTCACAAGGCCATTAATTCGTGAAGTCGTTAAAGAAGTAATCTTTTTATAGATATATTTTAATCATCTTTTATGAATAATAAAAAAATTCATTTAAACAAAAATAAATATTTATCTTATTATGTAAATGGTTTTACAGAGGGTTGTAAATATTGCGTAAGAGGTGAAAAACTTGTTTTATTTATAAACGGAAAATGTAAAACAAATTGTTGGTATTGTTCTTTGAGTAATGAAAGAAAAAAACAAGAAAAAAGTTTTGCAAATGAGAGAGAAATAAAGAGTATAAAAGATTTATTTGAAGAAGTAAAACAGAGTAATGCTACTTCTGCTGGAATAACTGGTGGAGACCCTCTTTTATCGATTAAGAAAACAATAAGATATTGTAAATTTTTAAAAGAGAACTTTGGAAAAAAGTTTCATATACACATATACCTTTCAACAAAATATGTTAATAAAAAAAATTTAAAAGAATTGTCAAAATATATTAATGAAGTAAGATTTCACCCTTTATTCCTTCTAAATAAGAATGAGATTGATAATGATTTAGAAAAAATAAAATTAGGCAAGGAGATTTTCGGTGTGGAGAATGTTGGGATAGAATTGCCAATGATTCCTGGTCAAAAAGGAGAAATTTTAAATTTTATAAAAAGATGTAAAGATTGTATAAGTTTTGTAAATTTAAATGAGTTTGAGTTATCTGAAACAAATTTTGATTTTGTTACTAAAAATTACAAATTAAATCAGGGGGGTTACGTGATAAGTAACAGTATAAATGCAGGAGCATGGATATTAAAAAGTATTATTAAAGAAAAGATTAATTTAAAAGTTCATTTGTGCACTGCTGAATTAAAAAATAAGACTCAATTTGTGAATAGATTAAAAAGATATAATATTTTACCTCATGGAAAAAAAACAAAAGAGGGGACAGTTATCTATTTAAGTATTTATCCTGAAAAAAATAAGAAAATAGAAGAACTGAAAAAAGAAATTTCTTCTGGATTTATAGATTATAAAAAAAATAGGATTTTAGTGGATAATGAAACTGCATTGAAATTGTTAAAAATAAAAAAATATAGAATAATAAAAACAGAAGAATTTCCAACTTGTGATAGATTAGAGGTAGAAAAAGAGGAAATAAAATGAATGAAGTTTTTGAGATTAGAAAAAGATTAAATGAATTAAAAAATGAAGAGAAAGCAATAAGAATAAAAAAATATCTTAAATCTCCTTATGAGTTTTACGGAATAAATATTCCAGAATTAAGAAAGATTTCAAAAGATTATAAAAATTTAGAATTTGATAATTTTCTTTCTTTATTTAATAAATTATTTGAGAGTAATAATCATGAAGAGATGTCTATAGCATTATTTTTAATGGAACATTACTTTAATAAGAGTCCTGAAAAATCCTGGTTTTTTTTAATAAATAAATTAGACAAAATAAAAACATGGGATCATGCAGATGAATTATCAACAGCAATTTTAGGGAAAATTCTTCTTAAGAATTTAAGTTTCATGAGACAAATAAAAGAAATGAGTAAAAATAAAAATCCTTGGATAAGGAGAATTGCAATTGTTTCAAATCTTCCTTTAATAAAAAAAGGTAAAATTGAATTAACTTTAATTATGAGTGAATATCTAATTTATGATGAAGATGTTTATGTTCAAAAAGGGGTAGGTTGGATGTTAAGAGAAGCAGGCAAAAAAGATAGAATAGGGATAAGAAATTTTATTTTGAATCATTTAGATATGAAATCTCATACATTTTCTTATGCAACAGAAAAGATGTTAGAACTAAGAGAAATAAAGAAAGAAAAGATTAAGAAAAAAAATTAATTGCTTTTTTGCATAAATTTAACAGTTCTAAATCTTTATTAGAAATAAAATCTTGAAGTTCTTCTTCTTTTATCCACTTATAATCTAAAATTTCGTTTTTTTCAATTTTTATGTCCTTATCTTTTAATTTCCCTAAATAATACAAACAGTAATGATAATGATCTTCTCTGATTAAATGTTTATTAATATAGAACGGAAAAACCAGATTATTTTCTTTAAAATAAAAAGGTTTTTTATAAGAAACAAGTTCTAATTCTGAATTTAATTCTTCCTTAATCTCTCTTTTTACAGCTTCGTCTGGTGTTTCGTTTTTTTCTATATGACCGCCTGGAGGCAGCCATTTGTTTAATTTTTTATGATGGATTAAAAGAATTTTATTTTTTTCAACAATTAATGAAGCAACAACAATATCTAGTGAATAAGTCATGATTAAAGAAAAACAAAATACTTTAAAAGAAATTGTATAATTAATTATACATGATGAACATAGACATAGAAAAAATAAAAAAAGAAAAATCAATAAAAGAACTTCTTGAGTTTGGGATAATAGTATTAGATAAACCTTCGGGTTTTACTAGTTTTGAAGTTAGCGATTATGTTAGAAGATTATTAAATCTAAACAAAACAAGCCATTTTGGAACTTTAGATCCTATGGTCACAGGAGTTCTTCCTATTGCTTTAGGAAGGGCATGCAAATTAACAGGATTTTTTCTTGGAGAAGATAAGGAGTATGAAGGGATTATGCATATACATGAAGATATCTCAATTCAAGAAATAAAAAAAACCATAAATGAAAAGTTTGTTGGAAAAATAAAACAATTACCACCTGTTCGTTCAAGTGTAAAAAGACAAGAAAGAGAAAGAGAGATAAAAAAATTTGAATTAATTGAAAAGAACAATAAAGATATATCTTTTAGAGTAGAATGTCAGGGGGGGACTTATATAAGAAAACTTATCCATGATTTAGGAGAAGAAATGAAAATTGGTGCACATATGACTAAATTAAAAAGAATAAGAGCAGGCATATTCGCTGATAAGGAGATGATTTCTAAAGAAGATTTTGAGATGGCTGTTCAAGAATATAAAAATGGGAATGAAGAAGTGCTTAAAGGTATAATAATTCCTGCGGAAATAATCTCTAAGGTTTACCCTGTTTTTGAAATAAAAAAAGAGTTTGTTGAAAGAGTTTTGCATGGTTCTCCTATTAAAAAAGAGATGATTTTCTATAAAAAAGAAAACTATGAAGAAGAGAAAAAGAAAAATGAGGTTATATGTGTATTTTATGAAAGAAAATTTATTGGAATGTTTAAAATTGTAAATGAAGGAAGAACATTCGCTTTACCGATGTTCGTTTTACAACCAATAAGATAGTTTTTTAATTAATATTTTATTAGAATTTTTATGAGAGAATTTGTTTATTTTTCACAAAGTGCTAGAACTTCTGGAAACTTTGATATAAATAATTTAATGCAAGCAGGAAGAATGGATATTGCAATACATAGCTTAATTCAAGGATTATTTTTATCTCATGACTTTAGAAAAGATGTGATATTTCATTTTGTTTTTTATGGAATGCCTGATCCACCAAAGCACATCTCAATACAAGTAAAAGAAGGATTAGAAATTTCAAAAAAAGATATTGGAAATTTAATAAAAAAAATTCTTTATAAATATAAAGAAGGAGAAAATAAAGAAGTTTTTCCAGGCTGTTTTATAGAGAAAAAAAGTTTTTTAAAATTAATAGAAGAATTAAAAAAAGAGAATAAAGAAATTTATTTATTAGACAAAAAAGGAGAAAACATAAGAGAGATAAAAATAAAAAAAGATTGTGTCTTTATTTTAGGAGACCATGAAGGTTTACCAAAAAAAGAATTAAAAAGAGTTAAGGAGATTTCAAATTTAGTTTCTGTTGGCAATAAAATGTATTTTGCTTCACAAGTTGTTGCAGTAGTGAATAACGAATTAGATTACAGAGGAATTTAAAATAAAATAATAAAAATTGAGACATAAAAAAATATCTAATAAAATAAGAAGTAGAGAGTAATTTTTTGTAATTCTTATAATTCACATTCCCCTCTAAAGAAAGCCCATTCATCACATTCTTTTCCATTCTTTATGCATATTCCATATTGACCATTTTCATTTTCTCTTATTTCTAATGAACCATTATTTTTTATACAATAAGTAGAAGCAGGATTTGCAATCTGTAATTTATTATTATCCAAATTGTTTTTATTCTCTTTTAAATTATTAACAGATTGCTTAGTAAAGAAAAATAGTAAAAAGAAGAATAATAACAAAATAATTAAAGAAAAGATTAACAAAAAAAGAGTTTTCTTTTGCTTTGTTTTTTCTCTTAATATTTCGATTTTGTTTATTTTATTTAGATTATTTATTTGATCTTTATTATCTCTTTTTTTATTTATCATTTAATGAATAGGGAAGATTAGTTTATATCTCTATCTATTAATATCTTGTTGTTAGTATCCTCCTCATTTGAAGAATCATTAAAAACAAAAGTTTAAGAATAAAAAGCAATAATAAAAATTATGAAAAGAGCAGTGAGATTATATTTAACAGGAAAATTTCAGGTTTTGGTTTTTAATTCTTATATCAAAGAAAATGTTGAAAGAAATAATTTAAGAGGTTTTTTAAGAAATTTAGAAGATGGTAGAATAGAAATTTTTCTTGAAGGAGATCATAGGGATATAGAAAAAATGATTGAAATTTGCAAAAAAGGAACAAGACAAAGTAGAATTGAAAAAATAGAAAAGAAAGATGAGAGTTTTCAAGGTTTTAAAGAATTCAAAATTTTGCATATATAATTTAAATATAATAATTTATATACGCTTTTAATAAACAAATAAAATAAGGGAATAAAAGAAAGTATGATTTACACAAATTCTGATGGTGGTGCTCGTGGAAATCCTGGCCCAGGAGCAATAGGCGTACTTGTAAGAGATGAAAATAGAATTTTATTAATGGATTCTATGAAAATTGGAAATTATATAACAAATAATGTTGCAGAGTATGAGGCATTAATAAGAGCATTACAATTAGCCTCAAGATATACACAAAATGAAATAACTTGTTATTTAGATTCAGAACTTGTTGTAAAACAGCTTTTAGGAGAATATAGAGTTAAACACCCTGACTTAAAAAAACTTTTTTTGAGAGTTCAAAAATTACAAGAAAATTTTAAATCTATAAAATATATACATGTCCCACGAGAGAATAAATATCAAAAAATAGTTGATGAACTTTTAAACAAAGAGTTAGATAAAGGGTACTAAAAAATATAAAAGATTTTATAAATAACAGTTGATTAATAAAAACTATGAGTAGAGAAGAACAAATTATTAATGAAAGGATAAGAAAAATAGAAGAATTAAAAAAACAAGGAATAAATCCTTATCCAACAAAATTTGATAAAAAAGAGGACATTTCAGAATGCTTGAATAAAGAATTAGGTTCAATTGTAAAAACAGCAGGAAGAGTTATTAGTAAAAGGGAATTAGGAAAAATATCATTTGCAAAGTTAAGAGATTATTCAGGGGATATCCAATTAGTTTTTCAAGAGGGTAAAACTCCTGAAAAAGTTTTTTCGTTTTTTAATAGATATATTGATGAGGGAGATTTTGTAGGTGTTGAAGGAGAAATGTTTAAAACAAAGACTAATGAGACTTCAATTTTGGTAAATGATATCACATTGTTAACAAAATCCATATTGCCTCTTCCTGAAAAATTTCATGGTTTACAAAATGATGAAGAAAGATTAAGAAAAAGATATCTTGAAATTATAATGAATCCAGAGATTAGAGAGCTTTTTATTAGAAAGTCTAAATTTTGGCAGTCAATGAGAAATTTTCTTTTATCAAAAGGGTTTATGGAAGTAGAAACTCCTGCAATAGAAAACACTCCTGGCGGAGCAGAAGCAAAACCTTTTATCACCCATCATAATGCATTGAATTTAAATGTTTATCTAAGAATTTCTCCTGAACTTTGGCTTAAAAGATTAATGGTTGCTGGTTATCCCAAAGTTTTTGAAATTGGGAGAATATTTAGAAATGAAGGAATGGATGCTGAACATTTACAAGATTATACACAAATGGAATTCTATTGGGCTTATGCAGATTATAACCAGGGTATGGAATTAGTGGAAGAGATGTATAAATATATTGCAAAAGAAGTTTATGGAAAATTAAGATTTAAAATAAAAGAGTTTGATGTTGACTTAGGAAAAAAATGGGAAACTTATGATTTTGTTGAAATAATTAAAAAAACAACAAAAATAGATATCTTAAACACTAATCTTGAAGAAGTAAAGAAAAAATTAGAAGAATTGAATATTGAGTATGAAAAAAAAGGATTTAATCTAACAAGAGGTATAGATAATCTTTGGAAATATTGTAGAAAAAAAATTGGTGGACCTGGATTTTTAATAAATGTTCCTGTTTCTATGGAACCTTTAGCAAAACGTTCTGAAAAAAACCCAAATATTGTTGAGAGATATCAGATATTAATTGCAGGAAGTGAAGTTGGAAAAGGATTCAGTGAATTAAATGACCCAATAGATCAAATGGGCAGATTTGAAGAACAGGCAAAATTAAGAGCGCAAGGAGATGAAGAAGCACAAATGACAGATTATGACTTTGTAGAAGCATTAAAATATGGTATGCCTCCTACAACAGGTTTTGGAATCTCAGAAAGGTTATTTGCATTTTTAGAAGATAAACCTGTAAGAGAATGTGTTATATTTCCATTAATGAAACCTTCTGAAATTAAAAAATAAAAAATGAAAACTCTCCCTATTTCTAAGGAAAAGGCAATTGAATTGTTAAAGGATTATAATCCAGAACAGTCAGATATGAATCATTATTTAGAAAGTGCAGCAGTAATGAAACAAGTTGCTAAAGAGATTAATGAAGATGAAGAATACTATGAAATGTTAGGATTATTACACGATGTTGACTGGAGTTTAACAAAAAATGATTCAAAAACCCATCTTACTCTTGCTCCTGAAATTTTAAGGAAAAATGGTTTTGATGAAGATTTTATAAAAATTATAGTTTCTCATGGTTATGGGTATGATTGCGCTGGTTTAAAAGATAAAAAAAGGGAAAATAAAATAGAATTTATATTAGCTGCAAGTGAAACAATAACTGGGTTGATTCATGCTTATGCTTTAATGAGAGGAAAAAAGATTTCAGATATGGAAGTTTCTGGATTAAAGAAAAAATTTAAAGACAAGGCTTTTGCAGCAGGTTGTAATAGAGAGATTATCTCAGAAATAGAAAAAGCAGGAATAAATCTTGATAATTTTTTTAGAATAGCTATAGAAGGAATTAAAAATATAAAAGAGCAAGTAGGATTAGAATAATCTTATAATAAGATGGGATTAATAATTAAAAATAATATAAGGAAAAAAATAAAAGAATTAGATAAAGAAAATGCTATTTCAAGTGTAGCAGATGAGGTTGAGATTGCTTTAGAAAAAAAAGTTGAAGATATTTTAAGAGAAGCAATTGAAAGAGCAAAAGCAAATAAAAGAAGAACCATTCAAGCAAGAGATTTATAAAAATAAAATTATTTAATTATCAAATTATTTAATCATCAGTTTCTACTCTTGGAGCTAAAAGAAAGTTCATTTCTAAAACTTCTGTTTTTATATCCATTTTAAGAGGATGATCGCTAGCAAGATTTAATGTTAATCTATCAGCCATTTTTGCTGCTTTCATAAATTTTTGTAAGTATTCTATGCTATATTTAGATTTACAATCTTCTCCTTCAATATTTACTTCATCTGTAGAAAATTCTGCTCTTGCAGAGTCTAAACCCCTTGATTCTATAATAAAAAAGCTGTCCTTTATAATGAAAGCACAAGAATCTGAAACAACAGAACTATCTTCAATTGCAGAGTTCAAATCTTCTGGAGAGATTTCTACTTTTGAACTATATTCCAAGGCAGGCATTTCTTTATCTTGACTGTCTAAGTCTAAAAGGGTCATTGTAAAATTTCTTTTTATTTTTCCTTGAATCTGTATTTCAAGGAGATTCTCTTTTTTTTCTAAAGTCAAAGGTGTTGAACTTCCTGCTCTTCTTAAAACTTTTTTTAAGTTGTCTAAGTTTACTCCCAAGATATCATTTTCTGCTTCAAATTTAGAAAAAGAATTTTTTGGAATTTTAAATCTGACCATAGCAACATTTGCAGGATCAATAGCAGTTATGTTCATTCCATACTCATTAAATTTTATTTTAACTTCTGTTACTAATTCTGAAATAACATCTATTGCTTTTGAAAACAAACTTGGATCATCTAATCTTACTATCATATTATTCTAAATAAGAGTTTACTTTTAAGTATTACTATTATTAAGTATAAGTTATCTATTTAAACCTTTCATAATTATTTTTATAATGGAAGATGAGAAGGAGATTTCTTTAAAAGAAAAAAGAATAAGGAAAATAACACGGTTATATTATTCTAATCCTGAAATACAAAAAGCTTTATTTGAATTCTCAAAGAATAGAGAAGTTATCCCAAGGTATTTTGAAGGATTTGGGAAAAGACCTGATTCTTGGCAATATCCTTCAGATATGTTTGAATTAGTAAAAAAAGGTGCAACCTCTTTCCATTGTTCTCAAGAGTTATGGGATAACCCTCTAAATCTTTCTAATAATCAGACACAAGAACAACTAAATCAAATGAGAATAGGCTGGGATTTCCTTATAGATATAGATTGTCCTTGGATAGAAGGTTCAAAATATGCTGCAATTGCAATAATAAATGTATTAAAAAAATTTAATATAAATTCTATTTCTGTAAAATTTTCAGGTTCAAAAGGGTTTCATATCTTAATTCCTTCAAAAGCTTTTCCAAAAGAGATTGGGGGGGAAGAAACAAAAAATCTATTCCCAGAATTACCTAGGAAGCTTATAAATTACCTAAAATTTGAAACAAGAAAAGAATTAGAAAAAATAATTCCAAAAGATTTTTTAGAGAGTATATTAAAGAATAGTGAAGTTAAAAGGGGAGTACAATGTAATTCTTGTAATGGGATAGCAGAAGAATATCTGTATTTAGAAATTTTTTGTGATAAATGCAAGATTGGAGAAGAAAGGAAAATGCCTTTTAAGAATGAGATAGAAATTAAATGTCCAAATTGCTTTAAACCTTATAAAATAAAAAAATCTATTCCATTTTATTTTTGTAAAAATTGTAACATTGATTCTATGAAAAAACCGTCAAATTTTTCAAATACAATAATGGCAGACCTATTTGAAGTTATGGGTTTAGATTTGGTTTTAGTTTCTCCTAGACACCTGTTTAGGATGCCTTATTCTTTACATGAAAAAACCGCTTTATCAAGTGTAGTCATAGATAAGGAAAGACTAAAGGATTTTGATTTGAAAGATGCAAATCCAATGAACATCAAAATAAAAAATTTTATGCCTGATAATATAAAAGAAGGAGAAGCCAAAGAGTTTGTTATAAAGGCCTTAGATTGGGATAGTGAAAATAACAAGAAAAAAGATGAAAAGAAAAGTGAAAAAAGATTTAAAGAAGTGGAGATAAAAGATATTTCAGAGAATAATTTTCCTCCTTGTATAAAGAAGATTTTACAAGGAATTAATGACGGTAAAAAAAGAGGTTTATTTGCTTTAATCAATTTTTTTAAAATGATTAATCTTGAAGATGAAGAGATAGAAAAAAAGATTTATTCTTGGAATGAAAAGAATAATCCAAAATTAAGCCAAGGTTATCTTAAATCACAAATTTCTTGGGCCTTAAAAAATAAGAAGATTATGCCACCAAATTGTAAAGAGTTTTATCAGGCAATAGGTGTTTGTATTCCAGATGAGATTTGTAATAAAATAAAAAACCCAATTAATTATGTTATCATAAAAAATTCAAATAATCAAAAACCAAAATCAAAAATACAAAGAAAAAAAGATTTAAAATAAAGTTTAAAAACAAGTCATACTTTTAAAATAGATGAATAATAAAAGATTTTTTATTTATATGATTTTATTTTCTTTATTAATCTTTAATCTCTCGCTTATAAAGGGTTTAGATGTAAATACAACTGATCAAAAAGCAATCTCTTGGTTAAAAACCCAAGTTTCTGGTAAATGTAATGAGTTAAATATTGAAGAAAAAATATTCTCATTACTTTCTATTGGAGAATGCAAGAATGAATTAAAAGCAGAGTCTGCTGACAAAACTTGTTGGCCCGGTGCTTCTTGTAATGTTAAAACTAGTGCTGAAGCAATAATTGCCTTAAGGAATTCAGGGGAGAACACAATAGAAGCAGAAAACTGGCTTTTAAATCAAACAATTCCATTTAAATCTTTAAATTGGTATTTACAAGTTGATACAGAAAATAAAAGTAAATGTTCTGTAGAATATGATGGAGAAAAACACTCATTTGGTGTTTCAGAGGAGCAATTACTTTCTTCAGGGGGGTTAGGTTCATGCTTTTCTATTTATGATTCATATTGGCTAAAAATTGCTTCTTCATGTTTAGATAAAGAATTTTCAATTTCTTGTGATGTTCCTTTCTCTACTTCTTTATTATTTAAAAGAGCAGATTCAGATTATTTCTTTATCCCATTAAATACTCACTTTGCACAATCAGAAGGAACAACAACAGAAAAAGTAAAATCTTATTGTGTTGCTGAGCAAGGAACTTCTTCTTGTGATTATGAGAGCACTTTATGGACAGCACTTGCACTAAATTTTGTAGGAAGGAATTCTTCAAATGATTATTTAGCTTATTTAATCTCTTATTCAAATCAAAATCAAAGATATCTTCCTGAATCAATTTTATATATTTTAACAGGAAATTATAAAGATGATTTGTTAAATAAACAAACAGCAGAAGGTTATTGGCAAGTTTCAAATGATAAATTTTATGATACAGCTTTAGCATTGCTTCCTTTTCAAAATGATGATAGTCTATCACAAAAAATTAAATCTAAAAGCTGGTTAGATAAAGTTCAATTAAAAGATGGTTCTTGGAGAAGTGATATTAAAGATACTGGTTTTTTAATTTATTCTTTATGGTCTAGAAAAATTGTTCCAACAACTTCAACTGATTGTAGAAATGCTGGATATTATTGTTTAACAAATTCTGAAAGTTGTAGTAGAGCAGAAGGAAGTGTTTTATCAAGTTATACTTGTAGTGACGGAGGAGTCTGTTGTAGTAAAGATCTACAAAAAACATGTGCTGAAAAATCTGGAATTTTTTGTTATCAAAATCAAACTTGTTCTGGACAATCTGTTAGTTCATCAGATTCTGATATAACAAAAGTTTGTTGTATAGGAACATGTCAAAATAAAACAGCATATAATGAGAACACAGATGAAGAAACAACAGAGAGATCTCAATGCGAAAAAGATAATGGTGTTTGCAAAACAAGTAGCTGTAATTCTAATGAAAAGCAAATAAGTTCTCCTTGCTCCAATGAAAACGAGATTTGTTGTATAGAAAAAGAAAAATCTTCTATTTTAATAATTTTAATAATTGGTATATTCATACTTTTAGTAATTTTTGGGTTTATTTTTAAAGATAAATTAAGAATTTTCTTATTCCCAATACTTTCAAAAATTTGGAAAAAGAAAAATAAAAATCCTTTGATTAACAACAAAACAAGCTCAAGTCAATTAGAAAATAAAAGAATACCTTTAACAAACCAAAATGCCCCTTCATCAAGAGTATATCCTGGAGCAGTACAAAGAAGAGTTATAATTCCTGAAAATAAAAATTCTGAGAGTCAAAGAATTATTAATAGAAGGGGGATAAATAAAAATTCATCAGAAGTAGAAGATGTTTTAAAAAAATTAAAAGAGATTAGTAAATAAAATGAAAAAGATTACAATTTTATTTTTAATGTTAATAATTTCAAGTCAGTTAGTAAATTGTATTGTTTTTAATTTAAATGAAGATCAATTGAAAAAAGATCAACCTTTAATTGGAAAAATTCAAGGTGTTTTTACAAATGGACTTTCAGCAAGTAATATATTTTTTTATAGGGGAGATATGAGAGTTCCTTTTAATCCTGTTTTAAAAAAGATACAAGATGATTATTATTTATATGTTGATTGTGAAGGCAAATCTTCTGGAAATTATACAATAAAGATACAAGGGGTTTCTTATTTACAAAATGGAAAATTAACAAATGAAGACATAATAAAAAATTTTTCTATCTCCGAGGATATTGTTGATTTTTCTTTAAGTCCTGGAATAATAGATACAGATAAGGATTTTTTTATTACTCTAAAAAATAAAGCAGAGAGTGATTTAAAAATAAGTATAGAAGTTAATCCAGAAAATAAGGGGAATAGGGAAATTTTAATTTACGATAATGGAGAAACTTTAGACAAAGAGGATATAATTTTGAAAATTGGAGAAATAAGGATATTAAAATTTGTTTTAGGGAATGAAGGGCAATCTGGATTATACAATTTAAGTTTTAAATCAGATACCCTAAATTATGATATCCCTGTTTATGTTCTATCAAATCCAAATTCTTATGAGAGCGATAAAATGGAGTGGCAATATTCTAGCATAAATTTTACAGGTTTAAACATAAAAAGAGGAAATCTTAAAATAATAGGGTTAGCAAATTTAAAATCCGAAGAACTGAATGATGTATCTTTTTCAGTCTCTGATAGTATAAAAAATTATGTCAAAGTATTAAATCAGAGTGTTGATTTAAAAAAAGGGTTAAATGAGATTTATCTTAATATTAGTTCTGAAAATGTAGGAGAATTACAAGGTTTAATTTCAGCATTATTTGGACAAGAGATAACAAGTATGTCATTAAAAATAAGTTTTATAGGGGAAAATGAAAAACCAAAGAATGGAACGAATACAATTAATAATACAGTAAGTGAAAATTTTGGAATTGGAGAAGCAAAGCTTAGATGCAGTGATCTTGGAGGCCATCTTTGTGACATAGAACAAACTTGTGGAAATGGTGGTGTAAAACAAGTATCAAAAGACGATGATGAAAGTCAATTTTGTTGTGTCGGAGGAGAATGTTTGAATACAAAACCAAATACAAATAGCGGGAATTCTAAATTAGGAATTATTTTAATTTTAATATTAATATTGATTGTAATTGTAATTTTCTTTAAATTTAAATCAGCAAAAAAACCTATAGATCTTTTAAAAAGAAAAAAAGTTTAGATATAAATCAATTTAGTGTATAGGATTATTTTTTTGATTTCTTTTTTATCTTTTTGTCTTTAATCTTAGACTCTTCTTTTACACTTCTGTCAGAAGAGAGAGATTGATTGGGAACAATTTTATTAGTGGTTTCACTTTCCTTGTTCATTGTCTTAACTAATAATTCTCTCAATCTTCTTTCTAAAATATTCTTTTCTGATTGCATCATTCTCGCTACATTCTCATAACCGTGAAGTCTTAATATTAAATCAGTGAGTATATCCCCGAGCTCGTTATTTGTCATTTCATATTTTAAGGGGGATAATATTTCAACATGAGAAGGCATGTATTTAAACATTAAAACAACAAAAGAATGAATGTCTTTTGATTCTAATTCTATTTCTGCAAAGCTAGAGAATAGCTCTTTGTTTTCTTTTAACTCTTTTGGCTCATTTGTTTTAGAGTTTTTAACAGAAATTCCTGGTTCATTTTTTATCTGGTTTATTATGTTATTTAAACTTTCAGATAGATATTCTTTTGGTTTTCCTATTATCTCTAAAATCATTACTATTCTAATTGGTTTTTCATTGGAGTTCATTTTTTAATTTTTTTCTTCTATTTAATATCAAAAGGATTAATATAAACCCTAAAAAGATAATCACATAAATAGATATCTTTTCTAAAACATTTTTGGTTTTTTCTGTTTTTATATCTTTTGAATTTAAAATTATTTTTTCTAAGAAAAATATGGGTGTTGTTTTATTTGTAGAATCAATTAAAGAATTGTTTTCATTTTTATTTTCTTGGGAATTTTGAGAAGTTGATGAAAAATTCTCATTGTTCTGATTATTATCTGTATTATTGATTAATGGACTATTAAGATTATTAAGACTTTCATTAACACAGGCTAATCCTTGAGATTTTATTTTTGATAAGGTAATATTTCCTATTCCTTTAACTTTTATTAAATCGTCTAAAGAGAAAAAGGGTCTTGATTCAATTATCCTTTGAGCTAAAACCTCGCCTATTGTTATTATCTTATCTAATTCAGAGATATTAGCACTATTAATGTCTATCTGAGTTTCATTACAAAAACAAGTTATCCTTGAAGAGAAATTCAAAAATGTGAAAAAAAGAAATGAGATAATTAAAACATTTTTTATTTTAATCATTGAATATAAGAATAGTAAAAAGTTTTTATTCTTTTTTATATTTCTCTAAAAAATCAATATATTCTATTTTAATGTTAGAATTAAAAGAGTTTTGTTTGGAATTCAGATTAGAGCTTTTTTTATTTTTTTTCGCTATTAAAATTCTTGAAAAAATTTTGTTTTCTAAAAGCCAAAAACACATTCCTCTTTCTATAGGATCAAGATATCCGTTTGCTTTGACTTCTAAACCTATAATTTCATAGTTGTTTAAAGAGTTTCTTCTAAAGCAAATAAAATCAGGAAAACCTGTCCCTATACTCAGAACTTTTAAAAAAGGATTATATTTTCTTTTTGCAGGAACAAGTTTATTTTTTTCATAATCTACTGTATTTGTCCATTTATCAACTATCCAACCTAAATCTTCTAAATTTTTTCTTACTTCGGCTTCAAACTTCTGTCCTTTAGAACGATTTTTTTTTCCTATTTTAGATCTTTCCTTAGAGATTAATTTGTTTTTAGAGATAATTTTTTCTTTTTTTTTCTCTTCTGTTTTTTCTACATTCTTACTTAATTCTTCTTTTGTTTTCATTTTTTATTTCTCTTATTATTCTTTTATTTCTCTTCTTATTTGGTATTATTTTAATTTAAATCTTTTAAATTAAACAACAATCATTTTTGTTATATCTTTATGTTATAATAAAAAATATTAAACTTTATAAAGATGAATATCATAAAACATTTATGGATAAAGAGGTGAATAATAGAAAAGCACAAGTAACAATATTCATTATCCTTGCAATCTTGATTGTTCTTGGTTTTCTTATATATTTTTTAGTTTATCCAAAAGTAAAAACCAGTTCTAATCCTTATGAAGATAATCCTCCTGCATATATTGAAAATTGTATAAAAGAAGATTTAGAGAATTTAACAAGAACCTTAAGCTTACAAGGTGGAAGTTTAAATCCAACAGCATATTCTTTTTATAACAATACAAAGATTCAATATGTTTGTTATACTGAAGAGTATTATAGACCTTGTGTCATACAAAAACCTCTTCTTGATAATGATATAAAAAAGATAATAGAAGATTCTATAAAAAGTAAGGTTAATGAATGTTTTAATAATTTAAAAAATATTTATGAAAAAAGAGGTTATAATGTTCAGATTAATAAACCAGGAAAAGATGTTAATGTAGAAATTTTACCACAAAGGATTGAAACAACATTAAATTATTCCTTAACTCTAACAAAAGGAGAAACAAGAAGATATGATTCATTTAAGATAATACAAAATAATAATCTTTATGAATTATTAGCACTTGCTATTAATATAATAGACTGGGAATCAAAATATGGAAATGCTCCTGTTGATGATTACATGATGATGTATCCAGAAATTAAAGTTGAAAGATTATATAAAAATTCAGGAGACAAAATTTATATTATAAGCCAAAGGGATAGTGAAAATAAATTACAAATAGCAGTAAAGAGCCAAATTTGGCCTACAGGATATGCGTAAAATGAAAAAGAATAAGTATTTTATATTTATGTTTTTTGCAATATTTTTAATTGGAATTTTAAGCAATGTAAGTTCTAGCCTGTATTGTTGTGAAAAAACAACAAACAATATGAATTGCTTAAATGTTGCTGATGAATCTAACTGTGATAGTTCTTTTAAGATAAGTCCAACTTATTGTGAATCAACCTCTTATTGTAAAACCGGAACTTGTATAAATCAGAATACAGGTGTTTGTTTATCAACACCAAAAAGTGTGTGTGAAGCAGAAGGGGGATCTTGGGATTCAAGAAATGCAAATGAAATACCACAATGTCAATTGGGTTGTTGCTTAAGTGGAGGAAGTGCTTCATTTACAACACAAATTGCATGTAATCGGTTAGCAAGAGATTATAACTTAGAAGTAAACTTTGATGCTTCAATAAATGATCAACAAACCTGTTTAATGAGTGCAAATCCTCAGGCAAAAGGAGCTTGTGTTTATAGTTCAAATAATGTAAAAAATTGCAAGTTTACAACTAAAAAAGATTGCAAAGATAATTATTTAACTAATACCTTATATAGTAATGTTTCTTTTAATGAAAATTCTTTATGTAGTAATCCTGGATTAGGAACAATTTGTGCTATGAGTAAAAAGACTGCTTGTAAAGATGGAGATGTTTATTTTTTAGATACTTGTAATAATTTTGCAAATATTTATGATTCCTCAAGAATAGATAATGTAGAATATTGGTCTTGGGTTCAAGAACCAAGTTGTACTAACTCAGATAATCCTGCTAATAAAAATTCTGCTTCTTGTGGAGATTGTGATTATCTTTTAGGAAGCATTTGTAAAGAAAAGAAAACAGGAGAAAGCGTTAATTATGGAGATTATATCTGTAGAGATTTAGATTGTATTTCATATAAAGGAGATAACCAAAGATATGGGAAGTATACTGGGAAATTTAGTTATCCTCAGCATGGAGAGAGTTGGTGTGGTAGTGAAACAGATAATTTTGCTCCAGGAGATAATTCATATGTTTTAAGTTGTATACAAGGAGAGGTTATTATAGAACAAACAGATCCAACAAGAAGTACAATTTGTAAAAGTCAATTATTTGAAATAAATGGGAAGAGTTATACAAAGGCAGGAATTTCAAAGAATAATTGGGAAAACTGTGCTTTTTATAATGAAACAGAGTGTAAAGATACAGAAAATTTTGGTTATGGGGATTGTCGATGGTTAACAGGAGATGATTATAACTATTCAAGATATAATGAAACAGGTGTATTCATAAAAAACGAAAGTTCAACAGGTATCTGTGTTCCTAAATACCCCATAGGAGGAGGTCTTTCAGGAAATAGTGAAGTTCCTTCATGTAATTTAGGAAATGCTGTTTGTTATGTTAAATTGAAAAAACCCGTATTAGCAGCAGATAAAGAAGAAAATTGGTATTGTGATAATAATGATCCTGTTAGTAATTGCTCTTGCATTTCAAATGAAGGTAAAGATTGGGCAAATGAACTTAATAATATTTGTATAAATTTTGGAGATTGTGGAAATAAAAAGAATTATATCGGAGTTTTAGGACAATACACAAATCCAATAGTAATAAAAAGAGATATTTCAGAATAAAATGATAAAGAACAGAAATAAAAAAGAAAGAAAAGAAAAAACAATAGCATTATCAGAAGTTATTATCTTATTCTTAGGTTTTTTTGCAATATCTTACTTGCTTTCAGACAATTTTGGATTTGTAAGAGCTAATGAAGAAGATTCTAATGACCATGATCCCAGAGAGGATAATACCCAAGAGGAGAACACTCCTGTTTCATCAACCCCAATACCCTCTGCAGTTACTACTGGAGTAATTGCCGGAGTAGCTTCTTTAGGAGGGGTTCCTATTGCAGGAGTGATTGCAAAAGAAGTAACCGGCAAATCAATTGGAGAAGCTTTAGTTTCAATGTGGAAAGGCCCTGTAGGAGCAATAATTCAAACAGGAGCAATAGGTGTTGGTTTATATTTCGCAGGGGAATTTGCAGCAAGTTTAATTTGGCCTGATAATCCTGAATTACAATCTCAGTTAGGAGCTGCATTAGCAGGAGGTTATTTAGGGGGGCAATTAGCAGGGGCAATAATACCAGAATTAGGAAAAGCGATAATTGGGGGATTGGGTGGTGCTACAGCACCTCTTTTATCTGTAGGTGGAGCAGTAGGTATTGTTATAGGAATAGTGGTATTTTTAATAAGCGCAAGAGAAGAAAAGATAGTACAAGTAAGTTATAATTGTCAGGAATGGCAAGCTCCTTTAGGAGGAAGAGATTGTGAAAAATGTAATACAGGAAAATTTCCATGTAATGCTTATAAATGCAAGAGTTTAGGAACAGGTTGCGAATTAACAAATGAAGGAACAGATTATGAAAGATGTATTTTTGTAAATCCTTCTGATTCAACTGCGCCTATAATAAAAGCTTGGGATAGTGCTTTAAAAGAGAATTATAGTTATGTTGATAAAAATGCAAATGGTGTAAGAATAAAATATACAGGAGTAGGTGCAGATGAAAATGGATGTATTCCTTATTATACTGCTTTTACTTATGGAATTACATTAAATGAAGAAGCAAAATGCAGGTATGATTCAGAGGATAAGAACTATTCTGAGATGTCTAATGTTGCAAGTAATGGTTTAGGGGGAGATTATTATTTAAAGAATCATACAATGATCACATATTACACTTCTTTTAATACAACTGACGAAACAGGAACAGAATTTGCAGATGGGGGCTACTTTAATACTTATGTGAGATGCCAGGATAAAAAAGGAAATACAGATAGTACTTCTTTTGTCTTTAAATATTGTGTTCAAACAAAACCTGATAGAGATGCTCCTGCAATTGTTGAAGAGCTTTTAGACCCATTAAATAATTTCCCTATTGCAAAAGACCAAACATCAAGAAATGTTAGTGTTTATTTAAATAAACCTTCAAGTTGTAAATGGAGTAGAGAAAATAAAGATGCTTCTTTAATGGAGAATGAGATGAATTGTGATTATAATCATCCTCTTACTGCTAGAGGAAAAATTGTATTTAAGTGCACAGCAGAATTAACAGGATTGCAAAATGAAGTTTTAAATACTTTTTATTTCAATTGCAAGAGTTATCCTGGAAAAAAAGAAGAAGACAGATTCTCTATGACAAAAAATTATGAGTATAAACTTCAAGGAACAAGAGAATTGGTTATACAAGATGTTTCTCCTTTAAATGGAACAACTATAAAAGGGAATACAATGAATATAAATGTGACTTTAAGAGCAACAACCATTTTAGGCTATGAAAATGGAAAAGCTGTTTGTTTTTATAAAGAAAGTTCAAAACCAGAAACAAGTTATATTCCTTTCTTAAATACTGAAGGAACAACACACTCTCAAGTTATATGGTTATCAAATGGAAGTTACAATTATGATATAAGATGTGTGGATTTAGCTGGAAATTATGATGAAAAAACAATTGCATTCAATGTAGAATCAGACACTTCTAGCCCCGTAGTTATAAGAATGTATAATGAAAACGGAAAACTAAAAATAACCACGAATGAACAAGCTTCTTGTAGTTATAGTATTACAGATTGCAACTATAATATGGAAGAAGGAAATCCTTTAACAACAACTAATGGAAAAGAGCATTATCTTGATTATTCTTCAACTGGAAATCAAAACACTTATTATATTAAATGTAAAGACAATTACGGAAATAAACCTTCTGCTTCTCAGTGCAGTATTATTATAAAACCAATAGAATTATAATTTTAATTTAAAAAATTAAAAATTTCTTTATAGATTTCATCTTCCTTTTTTGAGGCATCTATTTCCAAAGAAGAAATTTTTTTTATTTTTTTAAGATATTCAAGAGCAGGGAGAGTATTTTTATAAAATAAGTCTAATCTTTTTTGATGATATAAAAAAGAGTGTTTCAATTTAAAATTATTACAAAAATTTTGAATAAAATCTAATCTTTTTAAAGATTCTTTTTCAGATAAGTCAAGGATTATAAGTTTATCTATTAGATTATTTCTCAAAAGAAAATTTGCATCTTTCAAGTCAAAAATGAGATTATCTAAAATATAGATTTTATCATCTTCATTCAAAATATTTTTTAAAGAAGTTTTGAATTCTCTTGGCAAGGTTTCATAAAAAATAAAAGAGGGCTTATCATTTACGTATTTTGGTTTATGTTTTATTCGATAGTCTAATAAAAGTGATTCTATATTCACTAATTTAGAATGTTCTAATTTTGAATCAAGTTTATTCGCTTGTGTTGTTTTTCCACTTAAAGGAATTCCTGAAATTAATATTTTTTCCATAAGTGTTTTAGAACAGATTTCTGTATAAAAAGATTATTGTTTTAAATAAGATTTATAAGTTTAATTTCTCTTCTTATAATATGAGAATTTATAAAAGAGGACAATTAGAAATTTCTTTTGGCATGATATTTTCAATAATCTTGATAATTGTTTTTATTTCTTTTGGGATTTATGGAGTTATAAAACTTATAAATTTACAAAATGAAGCAATGATGAATAAAGCATTAAATGAGCTTCAAGAAGATATAAACAGTATTTGGAGAAGTCAAATATACTCTTCTGAGAATTATAGCTATTCTTTTCCTTCAAATGTAGATAAAGTCTGCTTTAAAGATGAAAGAGAAGGAAATTTGTTTTTATATTCAAAGAATAGTAATATTGAATTAAAGAGTAAAAAAATAGAGAATATAAATTTAGCAAGAATATTAAATAATCAAAGAGAGAAATGCTTTTTTAGAAATAAAGGAAAATTCGTTTTTAATCTTGAAAAAAATGAAGGAGATAATTTAGTTACAATAAGTTAAAATGTCAAAAGATTCAAAAGGTTTTCTTGAAATGCCATTTAGCTGGCTTTTTGCAATAATTGCTGGAATTTTTATTTTATTTTTTGCTTTTTATTTTGGCAGTAGTTTATTAAAAACAGGAAATCAAGAAACTAGTGCTAAATCTGCTAAACAGATACAAGGATTTTTGAATAGTGTTGAAAATGGACTAGAAAGCTCTGAAACTTCTTCTATTTCTATGCCTGGAGATACAAGAATAAATAATATATGCGAAAATACAGGAGTTTTAGGAAAACAAAAGATAAGTGTAGAACAAAAAACTTTTGGAAAATGGAGTGAAAGCAATATTAAAATTTCAGCAAACAATAAATATATTTTTTCAAATAGACAAATTGAAGCGAAAAATCTTAATATATTTTCAAAAACATTAAAATTTTCTTTTGGTGTTGGAAGTTTAATTTATATTATCCCAAAAGAAAAGGAATATTGTTTTATCAATGCTCCTTCTAATCTAAAAGGAGAAATAAATGAATTAGGTTTATCTAATCTAAAAATAGGGGATTGCAATGGAACAAAAGTCTGTTTTAATAGAGGAAATTGCGATATTACAGTTGATTATTCTTCAAATAGTATTAGAAAAGGAAATGAAACCCTTTATTTTGCTTTAGATTCTGACAATTCATTATTTTATGCTGCTCTTTTTTCTGATAAAGAAGTTTATGAATGTCAATTAAAGAGAATTATAGAAAGAGCAAAGATTTTAACTAAGATTTATTTAGAGAAACAAGAACTTTTAAAAAATTATTGTGAAGATTATATAAGTAATGATTTAACAAACATGTATAATACTCTTGATTCTTATCAAGATTCTAGAAATTTAAATGATATTATCTTAACAGCTCAAGAGTTAGACAATTCAGATAAATTTGCTGATTGCAGGCTTTGGTAAAATGAAAAAAGCACAAATTAAAATACAACAAATGATGATTATGTTAATAGGGGTTTTCATACTCTTTTCTTTAGTTATCTTATTTTTTAGTTCTATATTTTTTTCAGGGATAAAATCTGATGCAAAAAAGTTAGAAGAAGAAAGTTCTTTAATGCTCAGTTCAAAATTAGCTAATTCTCCTGAATTTTCTTGTGGTGATTCTTTTGATAGTTCTTATGAAAATTGCGTTGATTTTGATAAAGTTTTTATTTTAAAAAAGAATATAGAGAGTTATTCTGATTTTTATAATGTTGCAGGTATAAGAGTAGAGAAGGTTTATCCTAAAGAGAATAATCTAATTTGTAATGATGAAAATTATCCTGATTGCTCTACTCTTGTTATCCTAAATAAGAATGTTAAAAAATCTAGTGAAGTATTTAATTTTGTCTTATTATGTAAAAAAGAAGAGGAAAATAAATGTTGGCTTGCAAGGCTCATTGTAAGCCCTTTAGTTAAAGAATAAAATGGCAAATAAGAAAGCACAAGAAGAGATGATTGGTTTTGGGGTAATTTTAGTTATAATTGGGGTTATAATACTAATTGTGTTTAGCTTAATGATTAGTGGTAGAAAAAATAGCTCTAATGAGAGTTTATTGCTAAAAAACTTTTTACTTTCTGGTTTAAATACAAAAATTCCTTGTGAATATGGCTATCAAAACTTGAGTCTAATGGATTTAATTGTAAATTGCAATAGGGATAAAGAAGGGGTATGTGAAAATAATCATAAAAGCTTATGTTTAATGTTAAATGAAAGTATTAATGAAATGGTGGAGAGAGGTTTTCAAGTTAGTAATTTAAGTTATTATAAGGCTTATGAAATTTCTATCAAAATGGATGATAAAATAGTAAGATTAACAAAAGGAAATCAAACAAGAGGTTATTATATCTCAACTGAAAACTTTTCAAGAAGCAGTGAGGATTATGCTATTTCATTAAAATTGTTTGTTTAGGTCTTGATTATAATATGAATAGTATCTGAGGAGAGTTTAGGCACCAAAACATTGTGTTTTTTCTTTAAAGGGATTAGTTCTATAAAACCAAATCTTTCTAAAAGTTTTACATCTTCATAAACTGACTTAAAATTCCTGTTTAATTTTTTAGACAAAGAGTAGATAGATGAAGGTTTATCGTTCTTTATTACATCTAAAATTCTTGCTTTTTCATTGCTTAATAGTTTTCTTAAATCTGATAAACCTGAAAAATCATACTTATTTTTTGATTTTATTATTGAAAATTTTCCTTTTATTTGATTTATTGAAATCTCTCTTGTTGGCATTTTAATTTTCTATTTTTTGCTTAATTTTTTTATTTTTTATGACGGAGATATAAATTGTTATGTTATTCTTTGGAATATATGTTTTTAAAAGTAATATATCTTAATAAATCTTTTGTTTTTATGATATTTGAGCTATTTTCCTGTGTAAGGATAAAAAAGGAGTAACGAAAGATTTATAAATGAAAACCTGAATTTTAGGCTAAAATGGGCTTTTTCATAAAGTCAAATGGAAAACCTTTTAAATGCTCAATAATTTATGAATATACACAAAATGGCAGAAAAATATACTCATATTGATCTCAGTTATACTCATCTCAAATTGGCAGGAAATCCTGCTGATGAGGGTTGTCATAGACAATCATATTATAGAGCTGAAAGGAGGTCATAAAAAATGAGACAAAAATTCAAAAAAGTATCAGCAATTGCAGCTAGTGTTTTGATGGTAGGTATGAGTATTGGTGGAGCTTTCGCAGCTTCAACTGCAACTACTTCATTCCCAAATTCATTCACTAACAGTAATGTTGCTATTGTTTATGGTGCTAGTGCAGCTAGTTCAGATCAAACTGCAGCTAATGCTATTGATGCCTATTTGACACCAAAAATGCCAACAACATCAAGCACAAGTGTAAGTGTAACAGGCGGAGAAGTTTTCACAATAGAAAAAACAAATGACAAATTCTATTTAGGTGAAACTTTCGCTGATGCTTATTCTAGTGCACTTGACGAAGAAGATTTAGCAACATTCTTAGCTGAAGGAAAATACAAAGATGGAGATGTAGATACAGACTACACTCAATCAATAGATTTAGGAGATGATGTTAAATTAAGCTATTTCAAAAATTCAAATTATAAAAGCAATGAACCAACATTAGGTTTCCATTTTGAAGACGGAGATGAATTATTAACTTATACAATTGACTTTGAAGATGCAGTAACTCCTAGTAAGATGGATGATACTGAAATGCCTTTATTAGGAAGTGAGTATTATGTATTAAGTGCAAGTACTACTGAAATTGTCCTATTAGACTCTGCTGAAAAAACAACTATGAAATATGGAGAAACAGCAACAGTTAATGGACACGAGGTTAAAGTTAATTATATAAGTGGTGGAACAACTCCCTCTGTTAAGTTCGTTGTTGATGGTAAAACATTAACAAGCCTTGAAGAAGGAGATGATTATGAGTTAAGTGATGGTTCTTATATTGTTGTTACTGATATTTTGACTTCATCAAAAGAATCAGTAGATGATTCTGTTGAATTTTCTATCGGTAAAGGAAAAATAACTTTAACTGATGGAAAAGAAGTTAAAATGGGGGATACAACAATAAAAGGATTGTTCGCAGATATTGGGGTAAGCGGTAGTGATATAGACTCTATATCATTAACTTGGAAATCTTATAGAAACACCTTTTTAACAGAAGAAAGCCCATTATTAATGCCTGGATTTGAAAAAATTCAAGTTGTATTTGATGGATTAGCTTTCCCAGAAGAGCCTGAAACAATCACCTTAAATGCAGATGATGTTTTAACTCTTGATATGGGTAACTTTGACTTAGAATTATTAGCATTTAATGAATCAACTCCAGTAGTTGGTGGAAGTGCTGATAATTTGTTAAAGTTAAACATTAATGCTGTTAATACCACAACAAACCAAACAGGTAAGTGGAAAGTTGTTGATTCAAATTATTATAATAATAGCGCTGATTACAACGTTAATGGAGCATTCAAAGTTGCAGGTCTTCCTGTTGTTGAAGGTGATAGATTTATCTTAACAACATATAGTTCTAGTGGGGACAATGAATTAGATGAAGTTGATCAAGCTTATTATGAAGTTGATAGCATTGATTATACTGATACATCTAATTACAAAGTTGTTTTAAAAGATTTAATTGGAAGCAAAGATCTTGAATATACAAGTTTAAGAGAAAGAACTAACGGAGATATTGCAATAAGCTTAGCAGGTATTGGGGAAGATTCTTCAAGTGAAGGTGTTGCTTATCTTGTATTTGGAAGCAATGTAAAAACATATGATGTTGCTATTTCAAAGAATGGGTTATATGTTGACTTATCTGAATTAGCAGATGATTTTGATTCATCAACTGATCAAATTACTTTCCATGAAGCAGATAAAGATGGAAACTTAAAGAGCACATCTAGTTTCACAGTAAATTTAAATAAGAATACAGGAAATGACAAATTCTATGTATCTGCTACAAATGTAAATACAGAGTATTCACCATCAAATAAAGATGTTGAAGTTGGATATGTTGAAAGCGCATTAGCAACAAAGGTAACTTTCGATAAATCAGGAGATGATGACGAAAATCAATTCACTATAGAATACTATGGTGAAGAAGTTCCAGCAACTGTTAAATTAGTTGCAGGCGGTGAGGTATCATCATCTACTAGTGGAAGTGGAGCACAAGTTGTTGTATTAAAAGATACAGAAGTTTCTGCAACAGAATCAAGAAACTTGATTGTTGTTGGAGGTAGCTGTATTAACACTGTTGCTCAAAAGTTACTTGGTGTAACAAGCCCACTTTGTGGAGAACAATTCACAGCTAAGACAAAAGTAGGACCTGGACAATTCTTAATTGAGAATTTCAATAGTCCTTACTCTAATGGAAAATATGCATTATTAGTTGCAGGTTATGATGCTGCAGATACTACAAAAGCTGCAACATACTTGACAACAAGTGCAAGTTCATTAGACTTAACTGCTGGACAACCACACGTTGTTAGTTCATCAACAGTTGTAACAACAACTAGCCAATAAGAAGAGAAATTTTTTATTTTTTCTTTCTTTTTCTTTTTTTATTTTTTCTTTTAATTTTTAAATTTTGATTTTATTTGAATTAGTTCATTAAAAATCTTCGGAATATTTTTATACTATTGTTTACTTTAAAAAAAATGCAGATAAGCAAGATAAAAACAAGAGAAGAAGTTGAAAAGAAGCAAAAGAAAAAACAATTTTATTTAGTTGTTGTCCTTGTTTTCATACTTGTTACGAGCATTTTAGGATATGCATTCAATGTTTCTCAAAGGCAAACATCAAATGTTCAAAAAGAAACTTATGGGAATTTTTTATTTGAAAAATATGGCGATTATTGGAAAGTTTCAATAGAAGACAATAAAGGGAATATAAACCCAAATTTAAATTTTTATTTTAGGTATTCTCCAAAGGATTTATATGAAATTTATAATTTTTCAGAAGTTGCCAATATTATAAATGATTTAAAAACAATTGACAATTATTATCAAAAACCCATTTACATTTATTCTGAAAATGATGGTGCTGAATCAGAAGTATTAACTAATTTGTTTTATTCTTCAAAGATAGCAGAAAGAGCTCAAAAAGCATGTTTAGATTATTCATCAATAAATCTAAGTAAAGAAAACAATTGCACTCAAGAAAACAAAGATTATCCTGTAAAAACATGTGAAGACAATTTTATAATAATCGAAAAAAATAAGGATAATTCCTCTCAAATTTCTTTAGAACAAATAGAAAACTGCTTATTCATAAAAGGGAATAACCAGGATTTGATAAAAGCAGCAGATGAAGCTTTATTTAGGATATTAGGAATTAAATGATTTATAAATAATAAAAACTATTAAAATAAGTAAACTAATTTAAAGAAGGTTAAAAATGGCAAAAAAAGAGAAAACAAAAAAAGTATTAAAAAGGGAAAAGGGAAAAAATAAATTAAATGAAAATAGAGAAATAAAAAGACAAGAAGGGATATTAATAAAAAAGAAAGATTTAGAAGAAAACAAATCAAATAATCTAAATGAAAAATTAAAAGATAGTTCAACATCAAAAAATCTTTTAATTATTTTAGGATTTATGTTATTTTGTGTTCTTTTATTTTTAGGAACTTACTCTTTATTAGGCGGAAGTAAGAGTTTTACATATAAAGGAATTTTATTTTCAAAATATCAATACTCAAAAACACTAATGCTTTATAGTTTTCCTGTTGTTATAAATTTAAATAATGTTCATGCGAATTACACCTTCTTTTTGAGAAAAGATCCAAGAAGATTAAAAGATAATTTTAATGGAACAATTAATCTAAAAAAAGAATTAACAATTAGAGTAGACGGAGATTTCGGTTGCAAAGGAGATGGAATTGTAGCAATTGCTAATATCCAACAGTTATATCAAAGAATGAACATACAAGTTTATGGAGACAATAATCTCACATGTGATAATGTCTCAAAAAATGAAGTACTTTTAACAATAAAACAAGGAGATAAAACAAGATTGGTTCAAGATAAAGACAGTTGTTATACTATTTATGTGAAAGATTGTGAAATTTTAGAAGGAACAGAGGAGTTTATAGTAGAAACAGTAGTTAAATTAAATGAAATAAATAAAGGATTAAAAGTAAGATAGTATGGATAAACTCTTTATTATTGCTTTAATATTATCTGCAATGCCTATAAGCGAATTAAGAGGAGGAATGCCTATTGCTATTGCTTATGCATTAAAAAATAATATTTCTTTATTTTTCGTTTTCTCTGTTGTTATTTTAATGAATATTTTAGGGATGTTATTAAGTTTTTTTATACTTGACCATTTGCATAAAAAATTAATGAAAATCCAAAGATACAAAAAATTCTTTGAAAGAAAAGTAAACAGATTAAGAAAAAAAACAGAAAGAGTGAGAAAGAATTATTCATCTTTAGGATTTGTAGCTTTGACAGCATTTGTAGCAATACCTCTTCCTGGGACAGGTGCTTGGACAGGTAGTTTTATTGCTTGGCTTTTAGGATTAAATAGAAAAAAAAGTCTTTTAAGCATAAGTTTAGGTGTTTTAATAGCAGGCATAATAGTATTTATAGGAACATTAGGAATCTTTAGTTTATTCAAAATTTAATTTCAAATTTTTATTCAAGAATTCAATAATTTTTTTAAAATAATCTTTTTTAAATATGTTTTTTATTAAAAGAAGAATTTTTTAATAAATATATTAAATCTTGATAAAAAGGGATTCCTCTAATTTTAAAAATTTTGATTGTTAACAACCAGATTAAAACTACAAATAAGGTGCTTCCAAAAAACCAAAAAAGATTATGTGTTAAATCAAAATAAGAATTTCCTGAAACAAGCAAGAATGATAAAAGAAGGATTCTTGTAAGATTAATAAAAAAGAAAAGAGTCCAAGAAAACAAAGTTATGAAAATCCTTTTTATTAAAGAAATATTAGGAATTGAAAAAGAAAGTATTAAAAAAAGATAATAACCTGCTCCTGCAATACATGCTCCTATTATCTCTATTGAATAACTATTTATAAGAATTATATTCTCAGATAAAGAGGTATTAAAAAATAAAGATAATATCTTATAGACAATAGAAATTGTAAGATTAGAAAATAAAAAATAGAAAAGGTTTAATCCAAAAAACCCCACAATTAGTAAAAACAAATATCTTAAAATAATATCTATAATTTTATTATTTTTATCTTGTGTTAGAGAATTCTGTTTGTGATTGTTTTTATTCTTTTTTTTGTTCACTCTTTTTTTATTTTTCATTTTATAATATTAAGATAACAAAGAATATTTAAATAAGTTTTTACTTTGAAAAAAATGGAAAAAAGAGGTATAATCATTTATTTTTTGTTTATTTTCTTATTGATTTTATGTTTTTACTTAGATAATCCTGTAAGTTTAGCAATTGCAAGTTTGAGAACTGATTTTTTAAACAATTTTTTTGTTTTTATAACTGATATAACTAATGAAGTATTGATAATTTTCCTTTTTAGTTTATTTTTTATTTGGAAAGATGAAAAAAGAAAGTGGGTTCTTCCTTTATGGGTTAGTTTTATTATAGGGGTAATATTAAGTTTAATAATAAAAATGTCTATCCAAAGATTAAGGCCTTTTCAACAAGGACTGATAAGCACATTACCAAGTTTAGTAGAACAAAGTCATTCTATTTGGAATTTTTCATTCCCTTCTTCACATACTCTTTTAGCTTTTTGTCTTCTTCCTATTTTAATAAAAGCTTATCCTAAACTCAAAGAATTTTTTATTTCATTAATGTTTTTAATTGGTTTTTCAAGGATCTACTTGGGATTACATTTTTTAAGTGATGTTTTTGCTGGAGCAATAATTGGTTATGGTATAGGAAAACTAGTTGTTATGAAAGAAGAAAATACGAAATTTGGAGAAAGATTTTATAAGCAGATAAAAGAAGAGATAAAAGTGATAAAAAGAAGAATTTTTGGAAGATAAAAATTAAATTAAAAAAAGATTGAGATTATTTTATAATTATTTTTTAGCTAATCTAACAGAAATAATAATTATTAAGATTATTAAAATTAAATTCAATGCTCCAATTACCCAAATGTAAGTATTTCCTTGTTTTAGATTAGATAGAACCTTCTCAAAAAATCCTGAATACTCTTTTGCAGAAGATACTTCTACTGATACTTCTTGGGATAATATTTTATCTGCTTGTTTAACTAAAATATTAAAGTTTTGAGCTCCTGAAACATCATCATTAACTTTTAATGTTGCTAAAACTTCTGCTGATTCTCCTGG
Organism: Candidatus Woesearchaeota archaeon; assembly: GCA_964417865.1. GTDB lineage: Archaea > Nanobdellota > Nanobdellia > Pacearchaeales > GW2011-AR1 > RBG-13-33-26. Next base: position 2,777 of record CAYQJI010000003.1, on the reverse strand, counting down.
ACTTAATGTTAAAGAGCTTTTATCTAATTCTGCAGAAGATGCCCATAATTGGTAACCTGAAAGTTCTAGATTAAAAGTTGTTTCTTTGCTGTTTAAATTAGAAATAACGAATTTAACTAATAAATCTTTTCCAGAAACAGCATCTGATTGAAGCTTTGCAGAGATAGAAGCTTTTGGTGTTGTTGAAGCACAATTTCCTTGAACATTTAAATTGAGGTATGTTGTTGATTCTAAATCTTCATAATTTGATTCAAATAAGTCCCCATTCTTATCATGAACAGAGAAAGCCAATGAATAATTTTTTGCTTGAACATCATCAGGAATTGCTAAATCTACAGAGAATTTTTTACTAGAAAAAGAGTCTATATCCCCCATATTCAAATTTTGATTTATTCCTAATTCTTTGTTATAAATTGTCATTGTTAAATCTTTTTGATTTCTCTGTCCAATGTTCCAAACCTTTCCACTTATTTGAACTGGAGAACCACAAATAGCGTTTTCTAAAACTTTAAAATCATTTGCTATAACAAAATCTCTGTCTACATGCACACTTATCTCATTAGATTTTGTTTGTACAGAATTGCATGTTGTATAAACTGTATCATTATCTACTTCTCCTGTTGCTCTTGCATAAAATACAAGGTCTGAGTTGTATAAGTCTTCAAGGTCTACATTAAGATCATTTTCATTCAAAAAGAAAGAAATTGTGATTGTAGTGTCATCTTTATTGTTTAAGTCAAATTCTTTTTCTTCTGTTGGTTCAATAAACCATTCCCCTTTTGTTTTATCAAATAATCCCCATTCTAAAACAATATCATTAATATCATAATCTCTATTTTTATTAGTTACAACAAGATCTATTTCAACCTCATCAAATGGGAACCAATCTTCATCTGAACCTAATCCACTTTTAACTCTTATATCATCTATTGAAAGTCTTAAATTGTTAGAACTTATTTCATCTGGGTTATTACTTTCGTAAGAACAAAAATCTAAAGTTTCAAAAGTTAAAGTTTTGGTAGAAGTTCCAGAGACATTTCCTAAAGCTGTTAATGTTGTTGTATATGTTTTTCCAAAGAAGTTAAATTCATTATCTACAAGATAATTAATAGAGATTTGTTTTGTCTCATTATTAAACGATGATGAAACTGGTGTAAATGTAATTAAATTTCCATTAGAATCTGAGATTGATGAAGCATTTATAGTAATTGTTTCATCTTGATCAGAAGTTACATTTATCAAAAAAGAACCTGATTGTTGTTTTAATAAAGAAGGACTAGTTGAACTTAAAGTGATTGTTGAACTTACAAATGAAACTAAGAGTAAGAATGCAAAAAAGCTTAATATCGTCAAGGTTAATGTTTTTTTTGCCATGTGTAATCATTCTATAGTTACTATGGTTTATAAATTTTTGTATTTTAAAAGATATAGATTAATTTGACATAATTTAAAGGAATAAAGATTTTAAAATGGCTTTTTTACAAAAAAGAAAGGGGAAAATAAAAAGGATATAGTATAGATTCAAAAAACTTAAATATAAAAGAGATTTTAAAAGATTATGTTAAAGTCAAGAGAGAATTCTATAGGGTCAAAGGCATTTTTAATAGGTGTTTTTCTTGCTATTATTATAGGCATATTAACAAGTTTTATGCCTGGTTTAGCTTCAAATTACAGTAAAATAATTTATCCTTTGATGGTAATATTAGGAGTGATAATAGGTTTGTCTATTGATACTAATGAAAGGGATTCTCAAGTTTTCTTAACAACAGGAGCAATTATTGTTATAGTTAGCAAATTTGGTATGGAAAGTATTTTAATCTCTGTTTTAGGACAAGGTGTTAGTGGGACAATTTATTCTATTTTTTCTGCGCTTCTTATTTTATTTATACCTGCAACAATAACTGTAGCTATAAAAACAGTATTAAAATTAACAAATGTTTAATTGAGGTTTTTGTTTAGTAATTATAACAATTAAGATTAGTAATTAATATAGAGATTATCAATTTAAATATAATAATCAAAGGGAGAATTACTAATTTTATTTTAATGAATTAGAGAGTTCTGAGATATTTATCATATTATTATTAGAATCATCGAAGTCTAATCTTGGACATGCAGAATTAACCCAAGATTGAATATCAAAATTTTCAAATTCTTTAAAATCAATATTATTTGATAAGAAAAGATAAACTTTTTTTTCAGGAAATTTTTTATTTATTCTTTCTTTTATTTTTAATGCTTGATTTAGTTTTTCTTGTCCTGGTTTTGTTGAGATTAATATCCCAATTTTTTCAGAGTTAAGAAAATTAGAATAACTCGCTTTTTTCTTATTTCTAATTTGTTCTATTTCTTTCTCGTTTATTTTTATAAAATTATTATGTTCAAAAAGATAAACATCTTTAGAGGTTTCATAAGCTAAAGAAACAGCATGAAATCTTCCTGAAGAAACCAAGATTATTGCTTTGGTCTCTTTTGGTATTTTAAGTTTAGAACATCCTAAAATTTGAGAAAAACCTATTATTTCGTTTTTTAAAATAGATTTTATTTTTTCAGCAATTTCCTTATACTGAATAGAATACGCCAAAAAAATTTTTCCTTTTTCTGGAAATTCTTTGATTTTTTCTTCATCAAGTTCAAATTTTGTTTTTGTTGGAAAAAATAAGACTTTCATAGAAATAAATGATTTCTTTAAATTATAAAGTTTATTAATCTTTCTAATTATGCTAATTATTACAGATTCTTTAATCTTAAAAGTATATTAAAAATTAAATTATAAA
>CAYQJI010000002.1:48399-77689 GCA_964417865.1 Candidatus Woesearchaeota archaeon | reverse complement strand
ATTCCGAAATGTCATTTTTCTTTTTTTTTTAGTTAGCGGAGAGGACTTTTCAAAATACAGATTAACAAATAGCATAAAAGCAATAACCTATAATGAAATGAAAATCAGTTTAAAAAAAGATAATTCTCTTATTTGTGAATTTGTTTTAGACTTATAATTAATCTTCTAAACCTAATCCTATTCCATTTTTAGATAATTCTGCTGAAAAATTGTATAATGCAGATAAAACTGCTCCTAAAATAAAGCCTATCACAAGATAAGATAAAGGAAAAATTATTATTGAGAAATATTCTAAGTTTAATGATTTTACTAACTTATAAAAAAAATTAAAACCAACATCAGGATTTACTTTGAAAAAAAGCAGTATTGAATAGATAGCACCTATTAAAAATCCTAAAAATGAGAAGAAAAATCCAAATGTTTCTGCTGCTGATAATGGATCTATCTCTTTTAATCTTTTAATCATAGAATAATTAATTTTTTTTTATTAATAAACATTTCTCTTTTAACCTCTTTTAACTTATAAAGGAGAATAGGTTAATGAAAAATTATTTAATTTATTCTATAATTTTAAATCTTTCAATAAAAAACATTGGTTCTCTGATTTTATTTTCATAAAGAAAATAATAAGTTTTATTTTTTATCTCATTTAAAAGAACACATAAACCAAAAGGGGTTTCTATTACTTCTCTTATTGTATAATCTTTTCCTTGAATAGGTACTTCTATCTCTTCTAAGGTATAAGGCAATTTAAGAAATAAAGATTCTTCAAATAAGCCATCTATACATTTTACTTTTTTTCCAATTAAGGATTTATCTTGTGATATTTTATCTTCTAATTTTTTCTCTAAAATTTCTTTATTTAATTCTTCATTCTCAAAATTATCTTTATCTAAATCCTCATTATTCATTTTTATTTTAAAGAAATCTTATATTTAAGTTTAATTATGAAAATCTTTTAATTAAAAAGAAAATGCAAAATAAAGTTAGTTTTAAAATCTTAAAAGATTATTAATTATTATGGAAATAAAAGAAAAATCAAAAGATATTTATGAAATTCCAAAACAAGAAAATATGAATGTTCCTTCAATTGTTATAGCAGATAAAAAAATGCTTGAAACAATAAAAAAAGATAAAACATTAGAACAAATAAAAAATGTTGCTACACTCAAAGGAATTATAAAAAATGCTATTGCTCTTCCTGATTGTCATCAAGGATATGGTTTCCCTATAGGGGGTGTTGCTGCTTTTGATATTGATAAAGGGGTAATCTCTCCTGGCGGTGTTGGTTATGATATAAATTGTTCTGTAAGACTATTAAAAACAGATTTAACTAAAAATCAAATTTTAGAAAAGCAAAAAGAATTAACAAATTTATTGTATAAAAAAATACCCTCTGGTGTTGGGAGAGGAAGTTCATTTAATATCTCTTTTAATGAATTAAATAAAATTCTAGAACAAGGCGCAAGATATTTTGTTGAAAGAGGATTTGGTGAAAAAGAAGATTATCTTTTAACAGAAGAACAAGGATGTATGAAAGATGGTGATTCTTCAAAAGTTTCTGAAAGAGCAAAAAAAAGAGGAATAGGTCAATTAGGAACTTTAGGAGCAGGAAATCATTTTCTTGAAGTTCAATATGTTGATGAAATCTTTGATGAGGAAATTGCAAAATTTTTTGGATTAGAAAAAAATCAAATAACAATTATGATTCATTGTGGAAGCAGGGGTTTAGGCCATCAAGTAGCAAGTGATTACATAAAAATTATGGAAGAAGAATATGGCTTTGAAAATTTAACAGACAGAGAATTAATTAATGCTCCTATAAAAAGTGAAATAGGAAAAAATTATTATAAAGCAATGTGTTGTGCTGCTAATTTTGCTTTTGCAAATAAACAATTAATAACTCATTGGATAAGAGAGACAATAAGAGAAATCTTTCTTGAATCAAAGATAAATGTGGTTTATGATGTTTGCCATAATATTGCTAAATTTGAAGAGCATATTATAGATGGAAAATTGAAAAGAGTTTTAGTTTGTAGAAAGGGAGCAACAAGAGCATTTGGAAAAGGGAGAAAAGAAATTCCTGAAAATTATAGAGGAATAGGACAACCTGTCATAATTCCTGGGAGTATGGGCACAAGTTCATATTTACTTATTGGGACAAAAAAAGCAGAAGAAATAACTTTTGGAAGCAGTGTGCATGGAGCAGGAAGAATAAGCAGTAGAAATTCAGCATTAAAAGAATTAAAAGGAAAAGAAATAAAAGAACAGCTTAATAAACAAGGAATTGAAGTTCAAGCAGGAAGCATTGAATCTCTTGCAGAAGAAGCTCCTCAAGTTTACAAAGATGTTGATGATGTTATAAAAATCGTTGATGATTTAGGAATATCCAAGAAGATTGCAAGAATGAAACCTTTGATTGTTATTAAAGGATAATCCAAGAATCATAGAAATAAATTAAATTATTATCTTTTCAAATAATTTTAATAACTCTTTGCTAAATACAATTTTGTTTTTGTTTTTTTGTTGCAGATTATGCAATTTCCTTCTTCTTTTTCTTCAATTTCAGAACCAAATCCTTCAAGACCTTCTGCTGTTTCTGAAATTTTATCGTAACAACTTCCATCTTTGCACCAAAAAACTCTTGAAATTTTTCCTGATTTCAAATTTGATTTTACTTCTTCAAGAGTTTTTGCATCTTTTATTTGAGAGTTTAGCATCTCTGTTGCTTTTTTTAAAAGAGAATTTTGAATATCTTCAAGAGTTTCTTTAACTTTTTTCTTTGCTTCTTTATTTAGAATTATTTCTTTTTTTCCTGTATCTCTTCTTACTAAAATAAAAGAATTTTTCTCTATATCTTTAGGGCCTATCTCAATTCTTAAAGGGACTCCTTTTATTTCCCACTCATAAAATTTTTCTCCTGCTGTTTTTTCTTTTCTTTCATCAAGATAGATATCAAATCCTTCCAATTCTCTTGAGAGTTCTTTTGCCTTTTCTAAAACAATTCTTTCTTTTCCTTTAAACAAGATTGGAACAATAACCACTTTTATTGGTGCTATTTTTGGAGGGATTATTAAACCTTTGTTGTCTCCATGAACCAAGATTAAGCCTCCTAACAATCTTGCCCCATTCCCAGTACATATTTGCCAAGCATATTCTTCATTTCCTTTTTCATTTTTGAATTTTATATTAAATTTTTTTGCATATGCTTGACCAAGATTATTCACAGAACCATTTTCCATAACTCTTCCAGTAGGTGTTGTTGAATAATATTCTACTGCACCAATTGCTCCTGGAAAACATTCCCAGATTGGCTTAACAACTTTAAAAGGAGGTAAAGCTAAATCTTTCCATAACTCATCCCACAATTTCATATGTAATTTGAATTCCTCTTCTGCTTCTTCCCTTGTTGCATGAGCAGTATGAATTTCGTGCCAGACAGAAATCTCTCTTGTTCTTATTAAAGGCCTTGTTGATTTTGTTTCATATCTATAACTATTTACTGTTTCATAGAATCTTATTGGCAAATCATTTTTTGATCTTACCCACATAGAATACATAGGATAAATAGCAGGTTCACCTGTTGGCCTTATTATCCCTTGAATTTTATTATCAGTTCCTGCTATAACTTTAAAACCTTCTGATTTAAATCCTTTCCACCAGCTTGGATTTTGCTCACAATATTCAATTGGCACAATTAATGGAAAATAAACTTCTTGTATTCCTGCATTTTGAAATAATTCATCCCATCTCTTTTTTATATTCTGCATTATCTTATAACCATAAGGCTTCCAGACAGCCATTCCTTTGACAGCATATCTATCATCAACAATATCTGCTAAAAGCATTAATTGATTATACCACTCTGAAAGATTTTCTTTTGTTGCTGTCAATTGGTTTGATTTTAACTCAAAAATCTCTTTCTTGTCAGTTTTGTTTTTTTCCATGATAAATAAATCTAATTTAGATATTTAAATGTTTATTATCCAAGAGATATCTTTCTTTATTTTTAATATAAAAAAAATATTTAAAGAACAAAAGATAAGTATTAATGAGTTATATGGTTAAATGAAATATAACCTAATAAAAGTGTTAAATTAAATCATTTTTTAATGATGAATTAAAAATAAAAGATATGGGAATAATTAAATATTTTAGGAGATTAAAAGAATATTTTAGTTATAGAAAAGAGATTAACAAAGAAAGAGAAAGAAAATTCTATGAAAAGTCAAAACAAGGAATTTTTTCATTTTTTGATGCTTATAAAACTAAGAATGGTTTTTATTTTGAATTGAATAATAAGAAAGGTTTAATTGATTATTTATTTAACAAAAAAGAAATGCCTAAAGAAACTGAAAAAGAAAATTTTGAAAAGAAAAATGAGAGAGATAAAACAATAGAAGACAAAGTTTTAACAAATTCAGGATTTCCATTATCTTTATCAATGAAAAATTTTCAAGAGAGAATAGATTCTTATAATCAAAAAATTTATAGTGCTTTTGAAAAATTAAAAGAATATCTTAAAGAAATAAAGAAAGAGGGTTTAGGAGATTATTCTGGATTATCTTTTTATTATAATCCATTTATGAATGGAATGAGAAAAAAAGAGAATAAAAAAAGATTGGAGGTTATGTTTGGATGATAAATTCTTTAATCCCTTATAATTACGCTAGAATAACAGACATAAATCCATTTATTTATGATAATAATCTATATGCATTAGAACAATTAAGACCTGAAAGTCCTGAAACTGCTATTGCAAGGAGAACACCTTATGAAGCTTCAGATTTATTAAAAAAACTTTCTGAAGACAGAGTAAATGAAAAAGCAATGGATAGTGCAGCATTTATCACTCATGATTATTTAAGTTCTTTATCTCAAAAAAGATTAGATGAAACTTCAGGTATTCACGTTTCATTTGAAAGAAAAAAAAGATTTTTTTCAAAAGAGAATAATGGTTTTGATTTGAGCATAAATTTAAAGTTTTAAATTTTTTATAATTTTGATTTAATAAGCTTTTTTTTTAAACCAAAAAGAATATAAATCTTAAAATAATTATTTAGTAATGACAAAAACCTTGCAAGATTTTGTTAGTAATATTAAAGAGAATTCTAAAAACATAAAAAGAAATTTAAGAAGATTTGGGTTAGCTTTGGCTGCAAGTGCAATGATTGTAAGTTGCCAGGATTGCACCCCTTTTCCTCCTTCTGATTTGCCACCAGAAGCAACTTTAACTGTTGATAAAACAAGTGTTAATAAAGGAGAATCTGTAAATGTTAAGGTTAATGGAACAGCAAAGAGTTTGAAAAATTTGAAAGATGCAAATGCAAAATCAGATAAATTTATTGTTAGTTATCATTTGGATGCTGATTATGATGGAAATGGGACAGTAGATGAAACAATAGAACAAGAAACACCTATTGATATTTATAGGAAGTTAGATTATGTTGGAAAAGCTAAATTTTCTGCTATGACCACTGATAATAAAGGTTTAACAAGTGATGTAAAAAGTTTAGAAGTTATTGTTAATGATATTCCTGTTCCTCCTGTAAATCAACCACCACAAGTTGATTTTTCCTCTGTTGATAAAGAATTAATAGATGGAAAGGAAAAAACAATAATTCTTCCTGAACCAACAGATGAGGATACACCAGGAACAATTCCTTACACAAAAGCAGAAGTTATAGAAGGAAGTTATATAGAAAGTGTTTCATTAAACCCAGCAACAAGAGAATTAACAATTAAAGCAAAACCTGTCTCTCAAAATCAAAATTATAAATTAAGATTAAGTTTTGGGACAGATGAAACAAACAAAAATACAGCAAATTTAGAAGGAATAATTCAAAATTTATGTAATATCAAAGGACAAATTGAAAGTAATGGAGAAGCTGTTGGTATAACAAAACCAGGAGATGTTATTGCATATGAACTTATTAAGGAAAGTTATGGGAGCATTACAAAAGGAGAAAATGTAATTCCTGAAACTTCAACTCCTGATGGAAAATTCAATGTTCAAGCAAATAAAGTTATTAATAAAATATTGTTAAGAGCAAGATTTAATGAACCAGGAAACATTGATGGAGATAATAAGAGTTATGTAAAAAATTTGATTCTTGATGCTTCAAAAGATTATGATGATATTGTTATGGTGTGCGAACCAAGCCCTAATCCTTTAACACTTCCTGTAACAAAAAGAGATTTTTATGATTTTATTAACCATAGTTATCCAGGGTATGGGATAGAAATGTGGGATTTATCAAAAATAGAAGGGATTGAAGTATTATATAAGCACCCTAATCCAAGTATAGGAGAGTTTAATTCATTAGCAAGAGATGCATTAAAAGAGAGGATATATGCAAGTGATGGTGTTAAAGCATTATTTAATCATAAGATTGATTCAGCAATTGATAATGGAAGTGTAAAAGTTCAAATAGATGATGAGAGCACAACAGAGTTCCATTATAATTATGTTGGGGGATTTATTGGAGCTCATCCAAATTGGATAGTTGTTGTTCCTGTATATGATTTAAGAGATATTAATCTTTATCCATGTGCAGGATTAACAGGTGTTCAATATTTAAATAACAGTCCAAACAGCCATATCATAAATGGAGCAGTAATAAGATTAAACACAAGTCAAATTCATGGAAATTATGAATGGTTAAAAAGAGTAGGAATGCATGAATTAAATCATGCTATTACTTCACCTTGTGGTGAAGGAACAACTTTAATGAGACCATATTCTCTTATGGGTAATAGAAAAGATGCTGGTCCTGCTGATATAAAAAAAGCTAATCTTATTTATAGTGGAAGATATAAAGCAGGAGAAGAATATAAAAGAATTTTAGGATTAGAATTTTGATTATTTTAAAAAAAATAGTAATATTTATAAAATGTATTTTCTTAAAATTAGAATGAAAAAAGAGTTGAGATTATTATTCATTTCTTTAATATTAGTTTTATCTTTCTTATTTTCTTTGTCTTTTGCAAGTTCTTTGGAAAATGGGCAGTGTGAAGTAATGCCAAGAACAAGTTGCACAAGTAATATTGGATATATTGTTATGGGTTTAACAAGTTATACAAATGCTCATGGTCAAAATTCAACAGATGGAGCGTATGAATATGTTTTATGTTGTGCAAGAGGTTTTGGAAATGTAACTTGTGATTATTCAGCTGGTTCAAATCCCAAAAACAAACTCATAGGCCTATCTTCAACAACAAATGCTCATGGAGAGATTAAAGATTATACTAATTATATTGTTCCTGTTTGTTATCAAGATTTTGATTGTTCTAATTATACAGATAGTTGTCCAACAGAAGAAGATAAACAAAACATTCGTCTTTTTTCATTGTCTGATTACACAAATGCTCATTTAGCTAATTTTTCACAATATCCTATAAAAATATGTTGTCATTCAAATTCTCCTAAAATGTGTTATTTAAATAAAGCAAATTGGAGTGTAACTAAAACACAAGAAGGAAATAAAGTAAAATTGCAAGTTTATGGAGATGACCCAGACGGATGCAGAGATCAACAAGTAAATTTTACTATTTATAAAGAAGATGGAACAAAAATAGGAACTTTAGATGCAGTATTTGGGGAAAATGCTATTGCTTATGGAGAATGGACAGCTCAGTATATTCCTACAGGTATCTTCGGCACTTCTAATACAAAATATAATTTCAGTGCTTCTATTACACTAAAACCTTCAATTATAGTTCATTCAAGCAATCTGTTAGAAGTAACAAAAGGAACAATTTGTGAAAGCCTAGGTGTCCAAATCTGTAATGATTATCCTAATCAAGAAAGTTGCGAAGGAGATACTTGTAATGTTGCTGATTATACATTAGAAAGTCTTGGTGTAACTTGTGGTGGAACAATTGATTGTTACTGTTATTGGGATTCAGCATCAAAAAAATGTTCAGGGACTTATGAAAATTTAGATGACCCAGGAACTCCTACAACTGGTTGTGGTAAAGGATATACTTTATGTAATAGTTCAACAGGAGAGTTATATTGTCAGTTAGGTAATACTTGTCCTTATGGATATCCTACTTGTAATGAAAATGGTAACTGTGAATGGGGTGAGGGTTGTACTTGTTCTGATTGTTTAAATGGAAGAAAAGATACATGTGGAACTGATTTATTCTGTATAAATGGAAGATGTTGGAATAATGACCCTCCTGTTCTAGGATGTTTAATTAGTTCAACAATTATAAAACAGTGTGATGAAGAGCCTGCTGGTTGGATGACTGTTAATGTTACTAATAGTTGTGATACAGAACATCCTGAAGGCACACTTAAACAAGTCCTATGTCCAACAGAAGCATCATTACCATTCTATGGGCCTTTAGCAGCTGTTTTAACATTGGTCGCTCTTGTGATAATTTATTATTACTTAAAGGAAAAGAAAACAAAAAAGAAAATTCAAGTTAAAAAGAACAAAAAGCAAGAAAAAAGAAGAAAGAATAAAAAATGAATGAACTTTTTACAGCAGGACTTCTCGGAGGCATTGGAGGATTAACACGAGGATTTGTTGGATTATTAAAGGCTTTATCTTTAAGAAGAAAAATTTTATGGAATTATTATTTTATAACTGTCTTGGTTGCTTTAATTATAGGAATTTTTACAGGAATTATTTTTAATTTTGATCCTCGTTTATCCTTATTAGCAGGTTATGCTGGAACAGATATAATTGAAGGAATTTACAAGAGTTTCAAAGTTGAAAAAGTTTATGTTACAAATAATATTTCTAAAAAAATAAAATAAATATGATTAACAAAGAATTGATTTCTTTTATAGAAGAAGCAAGAAAAAGAGGGTTCTCTGATTTCCAAATAAAAACTTCTTTAATAAATAACAAATGGCCTGAAAATACAATACAAGAAGCATTTAATCAAATAACAAAGAATAATTTAAAAGATTCAGGAATAAAAAACCAAGTTTGTATTTTTCTGTCTGATGACATATTAAGAACCTTGGAAAAAAGAGCAAAGAAAAATATGATGAATCTTGAAGAACAAATTCAAGACATTTTGAGAAGAAGTTGCGTAAGAAAAAATAAATCAATTGGACAGGAAAAAATTGATGATTTTCTTGTTTCTTGTTTTTCAAGGAAAGGGAGTTATAAGAAAAAAGAATAATCAAATTTTAGGAATTGTCTCTCCAGGAAAAAAATATTTAGGAATTCCTTGACAAATAATCAAAAATTTTTCTTTTCCGATAAGGGTTATTTTTCATCATTTATTAATAAAGCATTTTTCTCTGTTAAACAAATAAAATAATTTAGTTAAATGAATAACTGAAAATAATGGGGCTCAAAATGGATGAAAAAAGATGTGAGTTGGGTAGGGTTTTTTATTTATTTAGTCAGGATTTATCTAAGGTTCTGCTTCTGAAATTAAATGAACAAAAAATAGCTAAGTTTGATGCTGATTAAGAAAATGCTAGAGTAAAAATAAATATTGAAAAAACTTCCTTGGAAAATTGTATAAAGGAATCTGGAGAAGAAAAAATTTCTGAATTTATTAAAAAAATAAAAGAAAAATCATAAGAAGAAAGTTTTAAAGAGGTATTTAAAAAGATAAATGAAATTGAAGAGAAGTTTAGATTACAATTAAAAGATTTATAATTAAATCAAACCAAAAATTAATCCTGCAATAGTTGAATAGACTATTACAAGAGAAACATAAACAATTGTCTTTTTTGTTCCTAAAACTTTTCTAATAACAAGCATGTTAGGCAAACTTAAACTTGGACCAGCTAATAATAAAGCTAAAGCAGGGCCTGAAGCCATTCCTTTAGCAATTAATGCTTGTAATATTGGAATTTCTGTTAGTGTTGAAAAATACATAAATGCTCCAAATACAGAAGATATTAAATTTCCAAATAAGTTATTTTGACCAACAAATTTTGAAATAATCTCTTCAGGCAATAATGGCATTATAAATCCTGCAATAAAAACACCTAAAAATAATAAGGGCAATAAAGTTTTAGAAAAACCCCATGTTTCATTAAGCCAATCTTTTGTTGTCTCTTTATGAAATTTAAAAATAACTAAGAGAACAGTAGCAATAGCAAAAGAAAACATTAAGAGATATTTAATAAAATTGTTAATTTGTAAACCATTAACAATTAAAATTCCAATCATTAATCCAAAAAATGCAAAAAGTACTTTTTTAGACAATTGAACTTCTTTACTCTCTTGCATAATCAAACCCCCTTGTTCTGCTTTTTCTCTAAATATTAAAGCCATTGTTAATCCAACAAGTATAGATAAAGAAATTGCTGCGATTGCTCTTGCTAAACCTATTTTAAATCCTAAAACAGAAGAAGTTAAAAAAATTGCAGCTATATTTATTGCAGGACCTGCGAATAGAAAAGTGATTGCAGGTCCAAGTCCTGCTCCTCTTTTTCTTATCCCTGCAAATAAAGGCAAGATTGTACAAGAACAAATAGCTAAAATTGCTCCTGAAATACTCGCAATAGAATATGAAATTATTTTTTTAGATTTATGCCCAAGATATTTTAAAACAGCCTCTTTTTTAACAAAAGCAGAAATAGCCCCTGCAATAAACAAAGCAGGTAATAAACAAGTTAAAACATGTTTTTGAGCATAATCATGTAACATATCAAAAGCAGATAAAATAGAACTTCTAAACCAACTGGAATTAGAAGGTATGAAATATAAAATTCCAAATATAAATATTATAGTTAACAAAAAATAAATATCTTTTTTTTCCATTTTAAATTTTATTTTTAAATTTTTTTTAGTTTTATTTAAAATTATTATCTAAACCCTACTTCTCATATTTTTTTATTATTTCAAGAAGTTCTTTTTCATTTGATGGCATCCCAACACCAACAACTTTTCCATCAATGACTAAAGCAGGACTTCCCATAACCCCGAGTTCAATTAACTCGTTGATATTCTTGCTATAATCAATCTCTGTTTTTTTATTGATCTTACCTTCATCCCTAATTTTTAAAATCCATTGATGAAGTTTTATACATGTTGGACAGCCACTTCCAATAACTTTTATTTTCATTTTAATTTTAACCTTTTTATAAAATATATTGATATCTATCAATATTTAAATCTTTTGGTTTTTATTTTTCTTTTTTTATAAATTATAAGTTGTTAGAAATTAAAGAATGTTAAAGCTTAAAAGATGTTAGTGATTAAAGATTAAAGAAAAAAATGAATAAAAATTTATGTTCAATAGTTTTCAACAATTACAATTTTCACATGAGCAAAAAAAATTTTTGTTTATTCTATTTGATTTTATAATTTTATTATTTTTGTTATACTTATTATTTCTATTATTCTTATTCTTTTTATCAGTTTTAATCCCTAATAATTCTAAAATTGAATAAATTTTATCATTAGAAATAAAATAATAAACTCTCCTCCCTTGTTTCTTTGAATCTAAAATTCCTGCTTTTTTTAAGACTTCTAATTGAAGAGAAATAGTAGATTGGGTTCTTTTAACATATGGAAAAATCTCACAAACACATTTTTCTCCTTCTAATAAAATTTCAACTATTCTTAGTCTTGTTTCATCAGCTAAAGCTTTTAATATAAAAAGTTCGTTTTTCATAAAATATTAAGTATTATCAATCTTATAAAACTTTATCTTGGTCTTGACTTAAGAATTTCATTTGTCTAATCCTGATCTATTTATTCTATACCTTTAATTTATCGTACAATTGTTATAAGTTATAAAGGTTATGAGTTATAAAACCTTTTAATATTTTTCAATCTCTATAAGAGAAGATTTATAAAATAAAAATCTCTTAATATAATGAAAAGATGGTGAAAAAAAATATAATCTTAGCAATTGCATTTAATTTTTTTATTTTTGCGTATTTGTTATCTTTTGTATCTTCTTCTGTAACTTTTGGAAATGCAAGTGCAAATCAGAGTTATTCTATTTCAAAAGTATATTCTTCTAATGAAAGTTTAAATGGTTGGTTAAATATGAGTATTAAAAATGAATCAACAAATTCTTTAATAAAGATGAATATTTCTGGAAATGGTATTTCCTTAAATAAAGAAATAAGTTTATTAGAATTATTAAAAAAACCAGTAAATTCTCAAGTTAGCTATTCTTGTTATCCAACAAAAGATTGTAAGGATTTTTATACAACTAATAATCCTGCTTCTTCAAAGGAGAAAGATTTAACAGGAGAATCTACAGAAACTTCTTTTGCTTTTGTAATAACTACTCCTCCTAGTTCTCTTTTAACAAATATCAGTTCATTCTCATTAAATGTAAGCTCTAATAACGAAAAATCAGATTTACCCCCATTAAAGATTGATATTTTCAATGATAAAATTATAGATTGGCAATCAAATATAGGAGTAACTAATGTGTATGGCAATGAAAATTATGGTTGTTTTGAAGCTGATAAATCAGAAGGTTATGCAGAATTTGGTAACACATTAAATGCTTATTGTGAAAAAATAGAATTAGGCGAAAGTCCAGGTTTAATGCTTGGTGCAGTTGTTAATGGAACAAAAAAAGCATCTTTTAATTTGACTGTGATAAATAATAATGAAGAAAATAAAAGAACTGCTTCTTGTTTAGCTACAACTAATGGGGAAGATGAAATTTTTTGTAATGTGTCTTATCCAACATTTAAAGATGAAGAATATTATGTTTGCGTTATCCCAAAGGATAATAATGCTACTAATTACAAGATTAGATATGAATTTAATGAAGCATGCGGTTTTTCTATTCTTTCAGATGAATTGCAAGAGGGAAATTTAGATTTTGAGATTTATGCAAGACCTCAAAAATATGAAACAATAGGAAGTTTTATTTTAAATTCAACTTCTATAAAAAACATAAATCCTTCTACAGATATTGAATCAAAAATACAAGAATATATTGAAGATGAATATAACAGCAATTGTTCAAAAGGATGCATAATCCCTATAAAATTTATTACTAATGGAAATCAAAAATTAATAATCAATTCATTAAATTTAGGATTTAAGGCAGGAGTTCAAAGCAGCACAGATAAAATTTATAATTTAAATATTGAACATGCTAATATAACAACAAACTCTTATCAAAAAATATCTTTAAATAATGTAGGATTTAATGTTCCTATCACTGGAGTTTCAAAAAATTATACATTAAGAATGTATTTTAATAAAGATATAATTCTTTCAAAGATTATAAGTGTTTTAATAAGCAATGATGCATTATTTTGGGTTTATCCAACAATTGTTCCTGTAAATTATTCTAATCAATTTGAATTAGGAATAAATGATACAAGAGGTATAAACTCTTATTCTTGGAATTTTGGAGATGGAAGCCCTGAATTACAAACAACAACACCAAAAGCAACTCATAGTTATTCTTCTTTAGGGAATTATACTATATTAATAAAAGCAAGGGATATTTCTAATAAAGAGTATTCAAAATCTTTTAAGGTAGAAGTGGTTTCAGCAGCAAGCGCATTACCTGTTATGTTTAATGAGAAGGAAGAAAAATTAAACAAGATTATCTCCCAATTTAATTCTATGTCTTTAAATAACTTTGAAAAATCTGAAATTTATAAAATCTTAAAAATAAATGAAAATAAAAATATTATTTCTTTAATAAAATCAAGAATTAATTCTTCAAATATAACTTCTAATGAGTATGCTTTATATTTATCTAATCTTTCAACAATGAATATACCTGATTCTGTATATATAAAATCCCAAACTCAGGTTCCTATCCCAATATATCCTCAAAAAAGTCAAATTGATCCTGCTTTGATAAATGAAGATTATAACTCTTCAAATCTTGAAGAATACCAAGACGCAATTTATGATTGGCAAACAATTAATAAAAAGGTATATCTAACTTTTAAAGAAATAAATAAAATGGTAGATAATCAAGATTATTTAATTGAAAAATTTTATACTCTAAGAATAGAAAATCAAGATAACAATACATTAAATTCAACTTTAATTTTAAAGAAATATGACAACTTGATTTTTGATGGGAACATTTCTTATAATGAAAATAATGGGTATGTTACTATAACAATTCCTCCTGAAACAACAACAATAAGTTTTGCAACAACACAGAACATAGATTCTTTAAATTTTAATGCAATTATTTCACCTGCACTTTCAGAATTAGATGTTCAAACTCCTGTTCCTGTAGAAGTAAAAGATAATACTAATCTTATAATTTTAATATCAGGAATAATTATTGTAATAGGTATAATAACTTGGATAATACTAGCAAATTGGTATAAAAACAAATATGAAAAACACTTGTTTAAAGACCAAAATCAGCTTTATAATTTAATTTTGTTTATTGAAGCAGAAAGAAAGAGAGGAAAAAAAGAGAGAGAAATCCATACTGAACTTAAAAAAGTTGGTTGGACAAATGAACAAATAAGATATGCTTCAAAAAAACATGCGAATAAGAACACAGGAATGCCTTTATCAACATAGGTAGATTTATTATTATAAGTAATATAAGACAATATAAATTTATAGGTGAAATATTTATAAACTAAAAGTGAGAAGTTATAATATGGAGATAAAAATTCTTACAAATTTCTTTAGAAGAGTACTTAATAATATTTTTAATAATAAAAAAGAGATTAAACTCGGATTTTATGGGCCACCAAATGCAGGAAAAACAAGTTTAGTTAATCGAATTTGTAAAGATTTCACAGGGGAAGAATTAGGAACAGTAAGCAAAATACCTCATGAAACAAGAAAAGTCCAGTTCAAAGAAAAAGTGGAGATTGATTACAAAGGTAAAAAAATGACTTTTAAGATGATTGATACTCCTGGAATTGCTACAAAAATAGATTATGAAGAATTTTTAAAATATAAGATGTCAAAAAAAGAAGCAAAAGAAAGAGCAAAAGAAGCAACACAAGGAGTCATTGAAAGCATAAAATGGTTAGATGATATGGATATTGTTGTAGTCGTATTAGATGCAACAGAAAACCCTTATAATCAAGTGAATATAACAATAATTGGGAATTTAGTTGCAAGAAAAATACCTGTTTTAGTTGTGGCAAACAAAATAGATGTAAAAAAGGCAGATGTAAAAAAGATTGAAGCAGCTTTTCCAGAATATGAAGTTGTTGGAATTAGCGCAAAATTTGGGAACAATTTAGAAGAATTTTATGAGTCATTATTTAAATTATCAAAAAAATCTAAAAAGTAAAATGGAAAAAAGAGGAAATAAAAAAGTAGGAAGCATTAAAGGCTTTTCTATACAATTTATGCCTTACACTGAAATAAAAAATTTAGACAGCACTTCAAGAATAAAAAAGATATTAGGCATTGTTTTAGGTAATGAAATTTTGATATTGCAAGGGAGATTATTACCCCAAGAAGAGACAAGATTAATTGAAGATACAATGGCAATGATAGATTATACTAAAGGATTTAAAGGGATAGAACTTGCTGTAATCTCTGGAGATGAAAAAGAAAATTTCTTTTCTAAACTAACAAAAAATATTGCAAATATTCTTATTGGAGGGGATTTAACTTCAATAACTATAATTGGACCTGCAACAATTGTAAAAGAAATAAAAAAAGACCCAAAAAAGATTGAATTGTTTTTGAATAAGTAGAAAAAAGAAAATCGTATTAAATAATAAAAACAATTAAAAACTAGGGGTTTTTTTATAATATATGGCTCATCAATGTGTTCATTGCGGGAAGATTTATCCTGCAGGAAGTAAAGAACTATTAGAAGGTTGTAGTTGTGGTAGTCATTTCTTTTTTTATATAAGAGAAGAACAATTAGAGAAAATAAAAGAAAATCCAATAATTTTACCTGAAGAGGAAAAGAATCAGGTTGAAAAAGATATAAGGGAAATTGCAGGAATAACAGAAGAAGACACTCCTGTTATTTTGGACATTGAATCAGTAAGAGTTGTTGGTTCTGGCAAATTTGAAATAGATTTAGTTAATTTATTCAATAAAAAGAGGCCTCTTGTTTATAAAATAGAAGAAGGAAAATATATAATTGATTTAGCATCAACATTAAATAAAAGCTTAAGTGATATTAAAGAAATAAAAAATCCAGAAAAATAATATGCAAATTTTAAAAGAGGTCTTAAATAAGATAAATCCTTCAAAAGAGGAAATAAAAGAGATAGAAAAAAGTTTAAGAGAGATAAATAAAAAGATAAAAGAAGAAATAGAAAAACAAAAGATTAAAGCAAGTTTATTTATTGGTGGAAGTTATGCTAAAAAAACATTGATAAAAAAAGGAATGTATGATGTTGATGTTTTCTTAAGATTTGATAATTCTTACAAAGAAAAGGACATTTCCAATTTAACAGAAGAGATATTAAAAAGAATAAAAATAAATTATAAAAAAATACATGGTTCAAGAGATTATTTTAAATTAGATATTTCAAAACTTTTTTTTATAGAGTTAATTCCTGTAATTAAAGTTAAAAAATCAGAAGACGCTAAAAATATAACTGATTTATCCTATTTTCATGTCTCATACATAAAAAAGAAAATAAAAGATAAAAAAATTTTAGATGAGATTAAAATAGCAAAGGCATTTTGTTATGCGCAAAATTGTTATGGTGCTGAGAGTTATATTCAAGGTTTTTCAGGATATTCTTTAGAATTATTAATTTGTTATTATAAAAGTTTTTTAAAATTTATAAAAGAGATTAGCAAGATTAATATTAAAGAAAAGAAGATAATAGATATTGAAAAGCTATACAAAAATAAGACAGATATTTTTATTAATATGAACAGTTCAAAAATGCAATCTCCAATAATATTGATTGATCCAACTTACAAAGAAAGAAACGCACTTGCTGCTCTTTCTGAAAAGACTTTTGATAGATTTAAAAAAGCTTGCTCTGAATTTTTAAAAAAACCAAATATAAGTTATTTTGAAGAGAAAAAACAAGATTTAATTAAAATTAAAGAAAGAGCTAAAAAAGAGAAATTAGATTTTATTTTTATAAGTTTAGAAACAAATAAACAAGAGGGGGATATTGCAGGAACAAAACTATTAAAATTTTTTAATTATCTTTTAAGGGAAATTGAAAAGTTTTATCTAATAAAAAACAAGGCATTTGAATATTTAGGGGAGAAAAGTGCAAAGGGTTTTCTTTTAGTTAAATCAAAAGAATTTATAGAATTTAATGGCCCATTTTTAGAAGATAAAAAGAATTGTGATGCTTTTAAAAAGAAACACAAGAATGTTTATATTAAAAACAAGAGACTTTATGCTAAAGAAATTTTTGACAAGAAAATTGAAGATTTTTTAAAAGAATTCATTTCAGTAAACTCCCAAAGAATTCTTGATATGGGCATAACTAATATAAAATTTGAAGAATAAAATCAATTTTTTAATTTTTGATTTTCTTATTTATAGTTGTCTCTTTGAGGATTATATTTCTTCCACAAATAAAAATCAGGAAAATTAGAAGGAGCTTCTTTCCAAGATTCTAATCTTTCAATATCTGAAAAATCATATTTGCTATCATAAAAATTATCAAGATACCAATTTTCCAATTTTAATTTCAAACTTGAAGAAGAAGGAAGAAAATGTTTTATTGAAATAGGAATAATTTTTATATCTTTTATTTTATCTTTGTCAATTTTTTCCCATAAAACCTTCTTAAAGGGATTTTTAATTGAAGAGTTAATTATTCTTACAGATTGTCCACAAAGTTGGTTTTTTTCTATTCTATCTGGAAATATGTTTTCAAAGAAAAATTCATAACCAGGAGATTCGTGATTCAACAAAAAATCCTGTATAATTAACCAATCATTGTTTGGATTTTTATGAGTGATAAGTTCATCAGCGTCTAAGATTAAAGCATTTTTTGTTTTCACATAAGAAAGAGCTTTATTTCTTGTTGATGAATATCCCTCAAAAGGAAGATCAATTATTTTTAAATTAGAATAAATATTTTTCATAGATTCCAAGATTTCTCTTGTCCCATCTATAGAACCAGTATCCACAATTATTGCCTCTTCAACAAATGGCACATGTGAATGAATAAATCTCTCTATTCCTCCTGCAGGATTCATCTTTTCATCTCTCACAATAGAACATAAAGTGGTTTCTGGGAGTTTAGAATAAGAGCTTATTCTTTTTAATTCCTTTAATTTTTTGTCCATTTTAGATAGGAAAATTTAATTTTATTGATAATTAAATATTTTTTATTGAATTGTTTTTTCAAATAAAGATACAAAAGATTCAACAAAAAAATCAGAATTTAACCAAACTGCAATATCTTCTTGACTTTTCTCTTTTTTATCATCGGTTATATAAAATAAAATTTGATTTTTATCAACTATAAAAAATTTGGCTTTAATTTCTGTTTTTTCTATTTTTATACCTAATTTTTTTTCTAATTCTTTTATTAATTTTATATCCCCATAAAGTGCCATTTTTATTTTTATTTTCATATCTTTTAAGATTGTGAGTGTTTCATAGAATAATTTAAATTTAGCTTTTAATTCTTCAGCATCTAAGCAAATAATAACTTCTTTTTCCGCATTTCTTATTATATCTCTTATAAAATTAGAAATATTTGATTTTCCTGTGATTGAAGAAGATATTTCTTCCTTTTTTACAGGATTTACTCCATTTCTATATAACTCATTTAATTGATTAAATTCTTCTGTTTCTTTAATTTTAGATAATGTTTGTATTTTTTCATCTGCTTCTTGTTTTACATCCATTTTTATTCTTTCTAATATCAATTCTGGTTTTATTCCTAAATATTTCACAGGCTTTCCCATTCTTACTATTGTAAAACCTTTTTTTTCCAAGCTTTCAAGAACATCATAAACCCTACTTCTAGGAACTTTTGAAATAGAAGCAATTTCTCCAACAGAGGCAATTCCTTTTGTCAATAAAGCAAGCCATACTTTTGTCTCATAAACATTAAGATTAAAATAATCTTTTATCTTGTTTATTAATTCTTGTTGTAATATCATCTTATTTCATTTTTTATTTTTATTATAGAAATCATAAAAAGGATTATTAGTAATAGAGGGCCTTGGTCCATTAATTATTGTTATATAATTTTCAGCAGTTTTATTCCAAATAAGTTTTAATAATTTTGGAATTTTTGGTTCCAAATCTAAAAGTTCAAAAAGTTTGTCTTCTAAACTTTCTCTTTCTTTTTTAGGAATAAGTTCAAATAATTTTTTATACTCATTTGTCCCATATTTATTACCAATTTTTTTTAGGTAATTATCATATTTTTTTATTTTTCTTGAATAATAACCAAAACCAAGATTTCTCTTTAATAAAGAAGTGTCTATATCTAAGTTGTCAAGATAACCATCTGGCAAGTCCGGTTCCCTTATGATATTCTTTTTTTTCTTTTTTTCCATCAAAAACAAAAATAAATATCCTTTATAAATCTTTTGAAATGTTACATTTTTATAGTAACAACAAAACAACAAAAAGACCATTAAAGAAAACTTAATATAAAAGTAAATCTTAAAAAGTATATAGAAAATGGCAAATCCTTATGAAGTATATCTAAACAGTTGGATTATTGTATACCATAATCAAGATAGAATTCCTGGTTATTTAAAAGATATAAAAGATGGAATTTTGTATTTAAACCCTTTTCAATCATTTAAACCGAAAGGTAGAAGCATTGAGTATTTTTTAAAAGAAGACCCAAGAGGATATGCTATTCCTATGAATAACATTAGAATTGAACCAACAACCAAAAAAGATATTGAAAAAGATATTTATGAAATGAATAGATATTTGCCTAAAAAAGATATTGACCTAATTAAAGAATTAAAATCCTTAAAAGATAAGAAAAAATAATTCCTAAAAAAATTCCTGCACTAATAAAAGGCATTGCAGGATAAAATTTCTTTTTTTCTGAGTAAAATAAAAGCAATGACAAACCTAATGTTGCTCCAAAAATAACAAATAAAGCAGGAAAAAAACCCCCTATAAAAGGTGGAATTTTAAATGGAAGATTAACTTCTTTTGTTAATAAAACAACACCAGCTGTTATTATTGGAAAAACAATATCTCCTCCTCCTAAAATTGCAACATTCGTTTTTATTTTGATTCTTTTTTTATTTTTACCTTGTTTTTTTCTTAATTTTTTTATTTTTTCAAATTGTTTTTTTGATAAATAAGGGATAAAAAATCCCCCAAAAATTTTAACTTTATCCATCTGAAATTTTGCCATCTTTTGCATTATTCCAGAATGCCAAACAGCCCACATATCATAAATTGAGATTAAAATTAATAAAACAAGAACCCAAAAAAAATTGAGAAATGAAACAAAAACACAGGCAATTCCAGGATAAATAAGTAACTCTGTTAAATTATGAATTATTACATTTCCCTTAAAAGTTTTCAAATAGGATAAAAACAAAGAAAAGGGAATAAGAAAAATCCAGAATATTTCCTTTTTTGGGAATATAGCAATTAATGAAATAAGAAGAGAAACTGAAATAACAAGATAAAACCAAACTCTTATTAAATGTTCAAATTTAAATTTTATTAAAAATAAAAAAATAAAAATAGAGAGTATAAAAGAAAAGACTATTGAACTAAAATAAAAATTATAATCAGAAGGTGTTTCAGCTTTCGGAGGAATAATCCAAGATAAAACAGGGTTATTAACAAGAACTTTTGTTTCATTAATTTCTTGAGTTATGTAAAAAGGATTCTTTGAAATTACATAAATCCCTATAAACTGAGTTAATAAAAACATTAGGATAATCAAAAAAGTTACTTTAAGATTATGTTTCATTTTTATTTGTCTCTTTTTTATTTTTATATCAAAAGATAAGGGTATTTTTAAAATGTGTTATTGAAATTATCTTAATCTTAAAGTCTCTAAATTTTTAGGAACACTTGTTTCAACTTTATTCAATTTGTAAAGAGCAGAAGCTAAATCCATTGATTTTGAACTTTCTCCGTGATTAATAATAATTTTCTTTGGTTTTGGATTCATATTATTAAAGAAAGATATTAATTCATTTCTTCCTGAATGAGCACTAAATCCTGTTATTGTTTCTACTTCCATGTTTATATTGATTGTTTCTTCTTTTCCTTCTACAATCATCTTTGTTTCTTTTAAACCCTCTTGAACTTGCCTACCTAAAGAACCAACTCCTTGATAACACACAAATATTAATGTGTTATTTGGATTTGATGCAAACTCCTTAAAATATTCAACAGAAGCTCCCCCTACAAGCATTCCTGATGTTGCTAAAACTAAACATGGGCCTCCTTCAATTACTTTTTTCCTCTCTTGAGGAGAACCAACTCTATAAAAGATGTCAGACATGAATGGACTATTATCTTGAAAAACTTCTGATCTAACTTTGTTTCCTAAAAAATCAGGATATGCAGTATGAATTGCATTAATATCCCAAATCATACCATCGATATAAATAGGAATCTTTTTTAGTTTGCCTTGTCTTATTGCATCTTCTAAAATTAACATAGTTTCTTGAGCTCTTCCTAGTCCTAATTCAGGAATTAAAATTTTTCCATTTCTTTCAATTGTTTTAGAAACAAGTTCAATAAGTTTGTCTTCTGTTTCTCTTCTTGGAGGAAAAGAATCATTTTTAGAACCATAAGTTGATTCTGTTATTATTGATTCAACTCTTGGAAAATTGCATATAGCAGGATCTAATAATCTTGAATACCCATATTTAAAATCAGCAAGATAAACTAAATTATGCAAACCATTTCCAATATTAAAATGACATATCGCTCCTCCAAGTACATGTCCAGAATTGTAAAATGTTAATCTTACATCAGGAGTTATGTCTGTAACCTCATTGTAATTTAAACAAATACTATGTTTAACCATCTCTTTGATATCTGAAGAATCAAAAAGAGGTTTTGAAGCTTGTTTATAAGCAACACCTATAAAATCTAAAGCGAGTAATGCTGCAATATCTCTTGATGGTGCAGTCATATATACTGGGCCTTTATATCCCATTTTATAAAGATAAGGCAATAAACCAACATGATCTAAATGAGCATGACTTATAACAACAGCATCTAAATGAGCAAGATTAAATTCTGGTATGTCTAAATAAGGGAATTTATCTGTTCCATTTGAAGCCACATCTAAACCACAATCCAATAAAACTTTAGAATTTGGGGTTTGAAGAAGTAGAGCACTTCTTCCGACTTGTTTTGCTCCTCCTAAAAATGTGATTCTAACCCATTCCTCTACTTTTTCAGGATTCCATTCTTTGTAAATTTTTTCCCCTATAGAATTCAAAAATTTTCTTCTGTAATTGTTATTTGCATATAAAACCTCTCTTATACTTTCTGTAATCTTACTTTTGATTGTAGAACATCTCTGAACTTGAGGTGTCCAAAAAGTTTTATTTTTTATTTCATCAAGCAACATACCTTGTTTTCCTATGACTAAACCTGGTTTTTTTGCTTCAATTATAACAATACTCCTTTGAACATCAAAAATAACCTGATTTACTTCTGCTTCAATAGGAATAATTTTTTTAATTTCAGATTCTGCTTGTTCTTGAGGCATTAATATTTCTTGATCTGCTCTTAATTCAATTCTTTTTTTAATCTGAGAAACGATTTCTTTAATTTTTGATTCTCCCTCAAGGAAAAACTTTCTGTTTTTTGTATATACAACTATATTTGCACCTTCAAAATTAGCTTCATAAATATTACCATCTAATTGATCAGTTATATTTTTTAAAATGTCCATATTCTAAATTTTATCTATATTCTTTATTCGTCTTTATAAGTGGGTTGAATTTCTTGAGATATCACCTTTTTTATTCCATCTTTAGAAATTGTAAAAACATCTATTCCAAATCCGCTTCCAATATCTCTCTGCGTTGAAGATTTTATTGATTCAATAGCAAGGTTTATCCCTTCTTCTAAAGAAATATCTTTTTTATATTGTCTTTCAAGAAAACCTAATACATAAGGCATACCGCTCCCAAAATTTGCATCATAATCTTCTACTCTTGTAACACTTCCTGCAGGTTCTATAGAATAAAGTTCAAATGTTTTATCTTCATTTAAACCCCCTAAAAGACTTCCCATTTGTGTTGGAAGAATAGAAGGTTGTCTTATTCCAGAATAGAGAATATTAGATAATAAGTTTGCTGCTTGTTTAACTGAAGGTCTTGTTCTTGATTTTAATTCCTTTAATTTTAATTCTGCTGTCAAAAGTTTTTCAATTCTTTGAATATCAGAGACCATGCCTGTTCCTGAGATTAACAAATAATCATTTATCTGTTTTGTCTTTTGAGAATTTTTATTCATAATCAAATTTCCTGCTGTGCTCTGTCTATCAGAAGCCATGACAATTCCATCTTTACAAACAATTCCCAATATTGTTGTTCCTGTCTTTAATAAGTTCTTTTTTAATTCTTCATCCATTTTAATTTATTTTTACCAATTTTTTATTAACTTAAATTTCCTTAGAATGATCTTTCAAGATTAATTAAAAACATTTAAAGGGTTTATAAATTTTTGGATTTTAAATTTACACAAATATTTATAATGAGTTTGGAGTTTATTAACAAATGGGAGTATATTCATATTCTAAATTAGATACATTTGAAAAATGTAAGTTAAAATATAAATATAAGTATATTGATAAAATTATTCCAAAGATACCAAAAAATATTGAAGCACATTTAGGAAGTTGTGTTCATGAAACTTTAGAATGGCTTTACAAACAAGTACTGAATGGAGATGTTCCTTTGATAAACGAAGTTATTGAGGATTATTCAGAAAGATGGATAAAAAATTATACCCCAGATATTGTTATTAATTCCCCTAATCTAAAATTAGAAGATTATTTCAATAAAGGAATTGAGTTTTTATTAAAATACTACTTAAAGCACAAACCTTTTAATGATAACACTTTGTTTCTTGAAGAAAAAATTGAATTAGATCTTTTGGATAAAGAAACAAATTCAGAAAACAAAATAATAGGTTATGTGGATAGGATTTCTTTTAATGAAAAAAATAACGAGATAGAAATTCATGATTACAAAACTTCTTCAACAATGTTTCAAAAAGAGATGACAGAAACAAGCAAACAATTAGCAATTTATTCAATGGCAGCAAAAAAAATTTTTGGAGAAGATAAAAATGTTTGTTTAATTTGGCATTTTCTTGCATATGATAATGAGATAGTAATAAGAAAAAATAAAGAAGAACTTGAAAGAATAAAAGAAGAATTAATAGAGTTAATTAAAGAGATAGAAAATACAAAAAATTTTCCACCAAACCCCTCTAAGTTATGTAATTGGTGTGAGTATAAAGATATATGCCCTTATTCCGGTTTAGTTTATTAATCTTTTAAAATAATGTTTTAGAAAAAACTCTTATTCCTCTTGCTCTTCAACTTTTATTAAATCTGTAACATAATCATCATCTGCTATTTTTACAATTCTTACTCCTTGTGCTGCTCTTCCCATAATTCTTATGTTATTAAGATTTGTTCTTATTACCATTCCTTTAGCAGTAGTTATTATTATTCCATCTTTATCATCAACAGAAATTGTTGAAACAACCTCTCCTGTTTTTTCACTTACCTTTAAGTTGATTACACCTTTCCCTGCTCTTGCTGTTTTTCTATAATCTTTAACAGCTGTTCTTTTACCAAATCCTTTTTTTGTTATTGTTAGAATAGCTTCTGTGTTTAACCTTCCTAAACTAACAACCTCGTCATCTTTTTCAAGTTTTATTCCTGTAACCCCATAACTATTTCTTCCTGTTTCTCTTATTTCATTGCTATTGAATCTAATTGCTTTTCCTTTTTTTGTTGCCAAAGAAATTTCTTCAGAATCTTTAATTACCTCTACACCTATTAAAGAATCAGAATTATCTTCAGGAAGATTTATCGCAATTATTCCAGAAGCTCTTGGTTTTGAAAAGTTAGATAAAGAGATTTTTTTAACAATGCCTTTTTTAGTAGCCATAACAATATAATCTTCAAAAGATTTAACAGAGATAACGCTTGTTATGGTTTCCTCTTTTAATTCTAATAAATTTACAATTGCTTTTCCCTTGCTGTATTTTTCAGCTTCAGGAATATCATAAGCTTTAAGCCATAAAACTCTCCCTCTTGAAGTAAAAAACATTAAGTAATCATGAGTTGAACAAACAATTAATTGTTTAACAAAATCTCCTGTTGCTAAATTATTTCCTATAACTCCCTTACCTCCTCTTTTCTGTTCTTTATACATTTTGGTATCTAATCTTTTACAATATCCCTTATCAGTAATTGTTATTACAACTTCTTTATCTTGAATTAAATCTTTTTCAGAAATTTCATTTATTCTTGAAAGAACATTTGTTTTCCTATTTCCCCCGTATTTTTCTTTTAATTCATTAACTTCTTTCACAATTATTTTTAATACTTCTTTAATATCTCCTAAAATAGTTTCATACTTTGCTATTTTTTCTTTCAATTCAATTTGTTCTTTTTTTAAACTTTCTTGTTCTAAAGAAGTTAATTGCTGTAATTTTGTTTCTAAAACAGCTTGTGCTTGTTTCTTTGTTAAATTAAATGTTTTAATTAATACTTCATTTGCTTCAGCTGTGTTTTTTGATTTTTTTATTAAATCTATAACTTTATCAATGTTCTTTAATGCAATAAGCAAACCATCAACAATTTCAAGTCTTTCTTTTGCTTTTTTTAATTCAAATTTAGTTCTGTTTGTAATTATTATTTTTCTATATTTTACATATTCTTCTATTATCTGCTTTAAATTCAAAACTTTAGGCTGTCCATTAACTAAAGTAAGTAGATTAACACTGAAACTATCTTGTAATCTTGTATACTTAAATAGAGAATTAATAACAAAATCAGGGCTAGCTCCTTTTCTTAATTCTAAAACTATTCTTATTTTTCCTCTTGAACTTTCATCTCTTAAGTCAGAGATATCTTTTAATTTTTTATTTTGAATTAATTCTGCAATCTGTTGTATTAATATTGTTTTATTTAACATATAAGGAATTTCTGTGATAACTAAAGAATCTTTATTCTTAATATTTTCAGTGGTTATTCTCCCTCTTATCAAAAGTTTTCCTTTTCCTGTTTTATACAAGTTCAACATGTCTCCAAAAACAAAACCTGCTGTTGGGAAATCAGGACCAATAACTATTTTACATAATTCTTCTATTGTAATATTTTCATTTTTTATGTAAGCAACAATTGCTTCACAGATTTCTTTTAAATTATGGGGAGGAATATTTGTTGCCATACCCACAGCAATTCCTGAAGCTCCATTGATTATTAAATTTGGAAGTTTTCCTGGCATTAATTCTGGTTCTTTTAAAGAATTATCATAATTAGGAATAAATTTTACTGTTTCTTTATCTAAATCCTCTAATAATTCCATAGAAATAGGCATTAATCTTGTTTCAGTATACCTCATAGCAGCAGGAGGATCACCATCAATACTCCCAAAATTACCTTGCCCGTAAACTAAAGGATATCTTAAAGAAAAATCTTGAGCCATTCTCACCATTGTTTCATAAACAGCAGTGTCTCCATGAGGGTGAAATTTACCAATAACATCTCCAACAACTCTTGCTGATTTTTTAGTTTGAGTTCCTGGTTTTAATCCCATTAAATACATAGAGTATAAAATTCTTCTTTGAACAGGTTTTAATCCATCTTCAACAGAGGGTATTGCTCTCGCAACAATAACAGACATAGCATAATCTAAATAAGCTTTTTTCATTTCTTCTGAAATTTCTGAAGGGATAATTCTTTTTTCATCTATAATCTCTTCTTCAATTTCTTTATTATCTCTTTCATCATCTTCATTATTTTCTTTTTCTTCTAATTCTTCATGAAATTCTTCTAAATTTTCTTGATTCATCTCTTTATCATTCTCATTGTTTTCATTATTCAAATCTTCTTTTTCCATTTAAGCAACCTCCTCTCCCTTATCATCTAAATATTTCATAAATTCCTCTTCGGTTAATTCTTTTTCTTGTATATTTGTTCCAATCCATTTACATTTATTACATTCCCATTCTTTGACTTTTTTTCCTTCTTCACCTGTTAAAACAACGTGTACATCACCACTTTTACATTTAGGACAAATTTTTATTTTGAAAGTTTTTTCTCCTGACTTTTTATCTGAAGATTTATTTTTACCTTTAACTTTCATGTATTCTTCTTTGGAATCATATCCTTCTTTTATCCAATCTGGTGTTGATAATTTTGATTTTTTTGCCATTTTATTTACTTAGATATCTAAATTTGCCTCCTTTGCCTTTTCTGAAATAAATTGACGCCTTGCTAAAACATCATCCCCCATTAACATTGAAAAAGTTTTATCTGCCTCAATAGCATCATCTATGAATATCTTTTTAATTTTTCTGGATTTTGGATTCATTGTTGTTTCCCAAAGTTGATTCGCACTCATTTCTCCTAAACCCTTAAACCTTGTGACATTTGTAGTATTAAGTTTCTCTAAAATTTTTTTTAATTCTTCTTCACTATATACATAATAATCTTTAGATTTTCTAACTCTATATAATGGAGGAAGAGCAACATAAATATGGCCATCTTCAATTAATTTAGGCATAAATCTAAAAAAGAAAGTTAATAATAAAGTTTTAATATGTTCCCCATCAACATCTGCATCACTCATAATTATTATTTTGTTATATCTTAATTTTTCATTATTAAATTGCTCCCCTATTCCTGTGCCAATAACTGTAATCATATTCGCTATTTCTTCACTTGAAAGACTTTTGACAGGGCTAGATTTTTCAACATTAAGAATTTTTCCTCTTAATGGGAGTATTGCTTGTTTTTCTTTATTTCTCGCCATTTTTGCACTTCCACCAGCACTTTCTCCTTCAACAATATATAATTCTGTATCTTCGCTCTTTTTACTAGAGCAATCAGCTAATTTTCCTGGAAGTCCTCCTAAAGAGAATTCATTTTTTCTTCTAACTAAATCTTTAGCTTTTTTTGCAGCTAATCTTGCTTTAGCAGCATTTTCAGATTTTGCAACAATTTTTCTTGCAACTTCAGGATTCTCTTCAAAAAATTCAGATAATGCGCTTGTTACAAGAGAATCAACAAATCCTTTAATTTCAGAATTTCCTAATTTTGTTTTTGTCTGACCTTCAAATTGAGGAAATGGAATTTTTAAGTTGATTATTGCTGTTAATCCTTCTCTAACATCTTCTCCTGTAAAGTTCTCATCTTTTAATATTCCTTTTTTCTTAGCGTAATCATTAATAACTCTTGTTAATGCTGTTTTAAATCCAAAAACATGTGTTCCACCTTCGACAGTATTTATTGTATTAACAAAACCAAAAATATTTTCTTGATAACCTTCATTATATTGTATTGCAACTTCTAAAATTGTATTTTCATTTTCTCTTTTAAAATAAACTGGTTTATGTATTGGTTCTTTAGATTTATTTATCCATTTTATAAATTCAATTAATCCTCCAGAAGAAAAAAATTCTTCTTTTTTATTAGTATGTTCATCATACAATTGAATTTTTAATCCTGCATTTAAAAAACAAATTTCTCTAAATCTTGTTTCTAAAACTTTATAATCAAATTCTGTTGTTGAAAAAATTTGTTCATCAGGCCAGAATGTTACTATTGTTCCTGTTTCATTTTCATTGCATTTTCCAACTATTTTTAGTTTATTTTGAGGATTACCTCTTGAATATTCTTGTTCATAGATGTTTCCATCCCTTTTAACACGAACTATCAACTTTTTTGATAAAGCATTAACAACTGAAATACCAACACCATGCAATCCTCCTGAAATTAAATAAGATTTTTTATCAAATTTTCCACCAGCATGTAATTTGGTTAAAGCAATTTCTAAAGCAGGAACTTTGTAAATAGGATGTTCATCAACAGGTATACCCCTTCCATCATCTTCAACAGAAACAGAACCATCATTTTTTATTGAAACTTTTATAAC
Source organism: Candidatus Woesearchaeota archaeon (assembly GCA_964417865.1). Classification (GTDB taxonomy): domain Archaea; phylum Nanobdellota; class Nanobdellia; order Pacearchaeales; family GW2011-AR1; genus RBG-13-33-26. Next base: position 48,746 of record CAYQJI010000002.1, on the reverse strand, counting down.
CTTACAAAAGCCAGCTAAAGCTTCATCCACAGAATTGTCAACAATTTCATAAACAAGATGATGCAATCCATCTTTTCCTGTACTACCAATATACATACTAGGTCTTTTTCTAACACCTTCTAAACCTTCAAGAACCTTTATTGAATCTGCATTATAATCACTTTTTCCCATTTTATTTTCCTCTTTAACAATTAAAGAAAGTGTTTAATCTTTCTAATTAAAAAAACAAAAGAATGTTTATAAACCTTTCTAACAAAAAAACGAGATTTATCGTCGATAAAATAAAAAAAATATTATTATTTTTAAAAGAAAATTTTTAATAAGAATTGTTAAAATTTTTAAAAAAT
>CAYQJI010000002.1:237-48381 GCA_964417865.1 Candidatus Woesearchaeota archaeon | reverse complement strand
AAAAATTTACTTAGATTTTTTAGATTTTTCTTGTTTTTTTGTAGTTTCTTCTTTTTTATGAGAAGATTTTCTAATCCAATTTACTTTCCTTCTTTTTAGAAACATATTTTTCCTGCATTTAGATGAACATAAATATTTTACAGTTCCGTCTTTTAAAACATAGGTTAAACCTCTTGGATTTTCATACTCTCTCCCGCAATAAGAACATTTTGTCATTTTAACTATAAGCTCCTTTTGTAACACTCGATCTTATTTTTCTTGCTTCTATTTCAGTTTCTCTTAACATTAAAATGTCTCCTACCCTTACAGGTCCTTTAACATTCCTTCTCATAGATCTCCCTTTATCCTTACCCTCCTGAATCAAACATTTAACTTGAGTAATTTCTCCTCTAAATCCTGTTCTTCCAATTATCTCTTCAACCAATGCTGGAACAGCTTCGCCGGTATTAATCTTGTCTTTTTTCTGAGATTGTTGCTGATTTTGATTTTCTTTTTTATTTGCTTTGTTTTGAGAAGCCATTTTATTTTATCTTCAGTTAAAAACTTAATTTATTTTATTGAATTAATTTCTGATTCTGCTTCACCTGCATCAATTACAGCTACAGAAGAAGATGAAACAGGCAATCCTACAGCTAATCCTAATTTCTTTTTGCTGTCAACTTCTAAACAAGGAATCTTTTTCTCTTTACATAATAAAGGAAGATGTTGGATAATTTCTTTTGGTTCAACATCACTAGCATAAACAACGAGTTTAGCAGTTCCTCTTTCAATAGCTTTAGTCACTTCATTAGTCCCTTTTTCTATTTTCCCTGTTTTTTTGACTTTCTCTAAGATTTTGTATACGTCAACCATTTTAAAATTTTTAATTTATTTAATAAAATAGAGAGATCCTCCCTATTGTTCATCGGATAAAAAATTAAATTTAAGGGGGTTTATAAACTTTTTCTATTTTAAAATTACTTCAGGAGATAAGGAGTTATTAAGGTTAAAAATCCTATAACAAAAGTTAATAATGAACAACCAAGAAAGCTCATTCTTGCTACAAGGAGATATTTTGGTTTTAATCTCCTTAAATAAGGAATTGTATAAAACATTAATGCAAAAATAACTGAGACAAGACTTGAAATAAGATAAGGAATAGCAGTGAGTATAGAGGTTAATGCTGAATTCATATAATATTCATAGGATATGAGTTTAAATTTTTATTCTTTTTTTATTTTACTTATTTAAGTTATTTCCATAAAACTTCCAATTCGTCTGTCCTTTGTCTTGGTTTTATTTCTAAATATTCTATTTTCTCAGATTGAATTCTTATTCCAGAATTAAACATTATCTCTCCTGTATAAGCAATCATAGCACCATTATCAGATAGAAACTGATTTTCTGGAACAAATAATTTTGCGTTTCTTTCTTTACACATAATTTCAGCCATCTCTTTTAATCTTGAATTACAAGAGACTCCTCCTCCTAAGAGAAGTTCTTTTTTCCCTGTATGGGCCATAGCTCTCTCAGCGCATTCTAAAAGCATTGCAAAAACTGTTTCCTGAGTAGAATAAGATAAATCTTCAAAAGAATATTTATTAGATTTTATTTTTTGTTTTAAATTTGTAAGAATTCCTGACAAGGAAAGATCCATTCCTTTAACGACATAGGGCAATTCTATATAATTTTTTCCAAATTTAGCCAAATTTTGGATTATAGGACCACCTGGAAAGCCAATTTTCATTTCTCTTGCAAACATATCTAAAAAATTACCAACACCCAAGTCTAAAGTTTCTCCAAAGATTCTATATTTTCCGTTTGAATATGCTATTATTTGAGTATTTGCTCCTGAAACATAAAGCATTAATGGGTCTTTTGCATTTGTTAATCTGCCAATTTCAAGATGAGCAACACAATGATTAACTGGGATTAAAGGTTTTTTTAATTTTAGGGATAGTTCTTTCGCAAATTTTAAACCTTCTAGTAAACACGGAGGTAAACCAGGACCTTGAGAAAATGAGATTGCATCAATATCAGATTCTTTTATTTTTGATTGTATTAAACTTTCATTATAAATTAAATTCTTATTTTCTCTATGATGTTTTGCTGCTTCTATTGGAATAATTCCACCTTCTTTAGTGGTATAAGTTTTTTTTATATTAGAAAGAATTTTTCCATCTTTTACAACACCAATTCCAAAAGTGTGAGCAGTAGACTCTATGCCTAATATTGTTGACATAAAAAAAATAAAATTAAGAAGTTTATAAATTTATAAAAAAATAAAAAAGATTAAAGATTAATAAAAACTAAACCTATTTACTTTTTCTTTTTTTTAGGTTTAGCTTTTTTCTTTTTTCCACCCCTAGACATCTTTGCTTCGCAAACATTTCCTTTTGCATCTATGTAATAAAGAAATCCAGGTTTTCTTTGAACAGCGTTTTTAACAACGATTGATCCCATATTAACCTCCTTTTATTTTAATATAATTTATTATACAATGGTATATTTAAATCTTTCTAATCGACGGAAAATCTCGTAAAATTTTTCTATAATTTTTGTATTTTTTATTGATAGGTATCTCTATTAATTTATTAGATTTAAATCTTGGGATAATTGTAAAAGAAAAAGGATAAACTTTTTTTATTTCTAAAATATTATTTTTTTTGTCACACCACAAAGCAAGGAAGGGATAAAAAACAAAAAAAGAGTGAATTATAATTTTTCTTTCTTTTTTAAATTCAAAAAGTAATGCGTTCGCTTTTTCTTTTTTAGAAAACATTAGTCCAATAAACATTTCAAAAAAGCTACAATCTTTTACTTTAATTTTTATTTTTTTATTTTTATAAAAAAGGTAAATTTCTTTGTTCATTTTTTCTTTTAGTATACTCTAAGTAACATTTGTTTACATTCCTTTCATTAACTACGTCGTGTTGTTTAAATCCTCCTCCAAATGATTTAGGAATATGCATTAATTCATGAATTATCACTTTTATTTTTTCTTCTTGATTTAATTTTTCAAATCTTTCTGTCAAAAATTCAAGAGCATAAAACGCTTTTGTATTCAAAGTTTTTTGCATTATCTTACTCAAACCATGACATCTTGCTATTGTTCCTCTTGAAGAAGTCCCATAACTTCTAAAACATTTAACATAATCCATGTTAATATAAGGAAATAAAAAAGAAGAAATTTCTTTAGCAGTTTTTTGTAAATCTTCAGCAAATTCATATCTCATAAAATAAAAGATTCTTCTTTGTTTTTATAAGTTGCTATAAAATTTATTATACAAAATTGATTGTATAAAAAATCAAATTGAATACTAAGAACTCAATTCAACAACCCTCTCAGATTCTGTCCTACCACAACTTATCTCAATGTTTTTAGGAGGTACACCAAAATGTCTAGATAAAATTAATGTTAATTCTTCTTCTAATTCCGAATCATCTAACGATTTTTTAATATAAATCAAATAACGATCAGATGAAAATTTTTCTAATCTTTCAAAAGAACAATTTGGTTTTATTTTTATATAAATAATCATATTCTAATTATGATTAACTATTTTAAATATTTTATTATTTATTTAAAAAATTAAAAAAATCAACAATCAATATTAACAATTTTATTTTTGGAAGTTTTCCCTTTGATAATTTTTATTTTAGAAATATCAATCTTAAACTCTTTAGACAACATTTTTATTAATTCTAAATTTGCCTTATTATTCTCTGGTTTAGATTTCAGTTTTATTTTGTAATTATTATCTGATATTTTTTCTATATCCTCAAAAGGACAATCTGTTTTAACCTTAATATTTATCTTCATCTATTTTTTAAGTATATTTGTTTAATTATTGTTATAATAATTTCATTTAGAAGTAACAATCTCCAAAGCATCACCAAACTTTAATTTGTAATCTCTTCCAAGAATTTTTTTTGTTCTTGCGTCTATTGCTCTTAAAAAATTGTTTCCAAAGTCTGTATGCAAAAAATAAGCAAAATCTAATGCAGTAGAATTTGGGGGCAATAAAAAACAGTCAGGAAGAATTCTTCCTTTACTATCACTTAATTTATTTGCTCCTGCAGGAAAGATTGGAATGTATTTTAATAAATTAAAGACAACATAATTCAAAATTTCTTGAACTCCTGTCCCATATTCATATGCATCTAAGATTTCAGATTTAATTTTGTTTAATGCAGATAATTGTCTATCATTTAATTGTCCTTTAATTTCAAAAGTTCTTTCTCCGGGTATATAATTTATCAAATTAAATTTTGCTGCTTCTCTTAAAGCTAATTCAGAGTCACTTGAACAAGGGATAATAATCTTATCCGGAAAAACTTTTTTTAATTTTTCATAATTTTCTTTTCCATTAAGAAGATCAATTTTATTAGCAGCAATTATCATGGGCTTTGTTTCTTTTCTTAAAAGATTTGCAAATTTTAATAATTCTTTTTCTGTCCAAGAACTTGCCTTTAAGGATATTTGAATTTTTGATAATATGCTTTTTACTTGATCTTCATTTATTTTTAAGCCTGAAAATTGATTTGCAATCGCTTTTGATAAATCACCGCCTTCTAATTCGGTTTTTCTTGTTAAATTTCTCCAAACTCTTGATAGTATATTTAAGAACCATTTATCTAATTCATCTTCTAAAAATAAGATATCTTTTGTAACATCATAATTTTCTGTTTGTTTTCCTGTCTCATCAGTTGTTCCTGAAACATCAACAATATGAATAAATGCATCTGCTTGTCTTAAATCATCTAAAAATTGATTTCCTAGACCTTTACCCTCACTTGCTCCAGGAACTAACCCTGCAACATCCATTAAATCTATAGGCACAAATCTCTTATGATTAATACAAAAACCATGATTTGGCATACACTGAGTATTGAATTCTTTATCAATACAATCTATTTTAACATAACCTACTCCATGATTTGGTTTTATTGTGGTAAAAGGATAAGAAGCAATTTCAACTTCTGATAAAGTTGCTGCTTTAAAAAAAGTGCTTTTTCCAACAGATGGTTTGCCAACAAGTCCAATTAACATAAAATAAAAAAATAATTCAATTATTTAAATCATTTTGTTAAAGTCTTTTTATAATTTATAGATTAAAAGGGAGTAACTTTTACTACGAGTTTTTTGTTTCTTCTGATTCGTCTTCTGATTCTTCTAATTCCTCTTCCTCTTCTTCTCTTTCTTTATCCTTCTTTCTCTTTATTATTATAAAAATTATAATTAAGATTATTAGGAAGATTAAAATTCCAATTATCATTAAGATTAATCCAAAAATATCTTCAGGGCTTTTTTCTACAATTTCAAAATATGCACTTGAAGGCGCAACTCCTCCAGGATAAATTAATTGTAAATTAATAACATATCTGCCTAAAGGAAGACTACCTGTTTCAAAGTTTCTATCTATTTTTGTTGATTGCATTACTGCTAGCACAGTTTCACTTTTTTTAAGATAAGATTTTCCTTGATAATCTTTGATTTCATAATTAAGAGTAACATCTATTTTATTTTTATCGCCCATAGGGATCATTTCAACTCTTGTTTTTAATTTATCTCCTTGAGGAACCCTATAGTCTTTGTTTAAAACAACAATATTTGCATCAAACCATAAAGGATTAGAAGTAGATTTAATAAAAATATCAACTTTTTTAACATTGTTAAATAAGATTGCTCCAATAAATGTATCATTGTAAATAGGAGAAACAAAAGTTACTTCAAAATTTTTTGTTTCATTTGGGCCTACTGTTATAGAAGTTTCTGGTAATAGAACAATCCCATTAATGTTCCCAAATAAACCGGCATTTAATTTTTGAGGATAATTACAAGAATTAAAAATTGTTAAGTTTTTATTTACTCTCTGAATCATTCCTGTAACAGGATTAAATGAGAGGGTTAAATTTATTGAAGCGGGATTAACGACTATTGAACATTCTGTAAGATTTGTCGGTGTTAATTCCCCTCCGCCTGCTCCGCCTTCTCCTCCTCCACCCTCTGGAGGAGTTTCTATGCCTGTACAAATTCCATTTTGGCAGGTATATCCTGAAGAACAACCACCACAACTTATTGTATTCCCGCAATTATCACTCCAACTTCCGCAGTTATATCCTAACTGGGAACAAGTTAAAGGTGTACATGAAAAAAAACCTTCAATATATTTTTCAGGATTAATAATTATTTGAGAGTCTCCCCCTCCGTTTAAAGAGATAACATCAGAATAAACATTTGGTAAAAGTAAATATAAAATTGAAAACAAAAAAAATAAAAGATGAATCTTATGAAAAAAATTTTTCTTTTCTATTTCTCTCTTTATTTCTATTTTTTCCATCTTAATCTAAGATTATCTATGTTAATAAAATTAATTAATTCTGATATATAAGAATTTGACAAGAAGATAGTATTAATAAATGATTATTAAAAAGTCTTATTGTGATAGATAAGGATTATAAGTATTAAGGAGATTATTCAATAATTATAAAAACTAAATCTTATAGTTTTATCTATGAATACTCATCAAGACATTGAAAAAAAAGTTAAAGAAACAATAAAAAAATATAAATTATGCAATAAAAAAGAAAAGATTCTTGTTGCTCTTTCTGGGGGTAAAGATTCGTCTGTTGTTGCATATTTATTAAAAAAATTTGGTTATAATATAGAAGGCTTTTACATAAACTTGGGGATTGAGGGAATAGAAGAAGATTATTTAAGGATAGTAAAAGAATTATCTCAAAAATTGCAAATAAAATTGCACGTTTATAATTTAAAAAAAGAATTTGGAAATTCTATAGGCCTTATTATAAAAGAGGTTCAAAATACAAAAGAAGGAAAAAATCTTAAGAATTGTGCTATATGTGGGGTTGTAAAAAAATGGATTATGAATAGAGAGGCAAGAAGATTAAATTTTAATAAGATAGCAACAGGCCATAATTTAGATGATGAAGTTCAGACATTTTTAATAAATATATTAAAAGGCAGTCCTCAACTAAATATAAATTCTGGAGCTATAACAAAAAATAAAAAAGATAAAAAATTTGTGACAAGGATAAAACCCTTGTTTTATTGTGATGAGAATGATATAAGGGAATATTCAAAAAAGAAAGAACTTCCTGTAATCTATAAAAAATGCCCTTATTTAACTGATTCCTATAGATTAAAAGTAAGAGAATTCGTGGATAATTTAAGAACAAAAGACAAAGAAAATATAATTAAAAATTTTGAATTAATATATCCAAAAATAAAAAGGTTAAATTTAGAAAAATCAAAAAGTATGATAAATTATTGTGAAAAATGCGGTGAGCCTTCTAGGGATAAGATATGCAAGATGTGTAAATTAACAGAATCTATAAAAGTTCAAAATGATTTGGTTGAAAAAGAATAATTATAAAAAAATGAATTATTAAAAAATTTTAGAATAAATAATTTATTTCTTCTTTTTTCTTGAATTCTTGTTTGAGTCTACTTTTTTAGAAGAGAAGGGGTTTGATTTTGAAAAAACATAGATATAAAGTATCTCTAATATGCCCATTGTATTAAAAAGAGCAATAAAAATAAACCAAGGTAGAGATTTTTTTTGAGCAGCAGTCCATAATCCGTATAATTTCCAAAAATAAACCCAAATGAAGATTATTAAAAAAAGCCATAAAGGTATCCCTAATTCTTGGATTAATAATTGAATTGTATTATTCATAATTTATTAAATAAAAGTTAGTTTAAAAAAGTTCTTATTGGTTAAAAAATTAAAATTTCCTTATTATTTCTTGTATATCTGTGTTGTAAAAATTGGTGGCAATAAAAGTTTAAATATGTTTTAAAGAAATAAAAAAACAGATACAAGAGATGACTATATTCAAAAAAATAGATACAATCTATTGTATTTTAATAATGGAATGCCCATATTGTGGAAATAAAAAATCAAAAGTTACTAACAAGAGAGAGTCAAAGGACAGTGTTCGAAGAAGAAGAGAATGTCTAAAATGTGGAAAAAGATTTACAACCTATGAGGTTATATCAAAAGAGGATGTTTATGTTATAAAAAAAGATGGAAGAAGAGAAAAATTTGATAAGGAAAAATTAGAAAGAGGTATCATGAGGGCATTTGAAAAAAGACCTGTTTCAAAAGAAAAAATTGACTTACTAATTAATGAGATAGAAGAAAGGATAAGAAAAAAAGGAAAAAAAGAGATAAAAACTTCAGAAATCGGAGAACTTGCAATGAAAAAAATAAGAAAGTTAGATAATGTTGCATATATAAGATTTGCCTCAGTTTATAGAAATTTTCAAGATTTAGATGATTTTAAACAAGAGATAAAAAAATTGTAAAATGGACAAAAAAGGACAAAAAAATTTAATTTATAAGTTAAATGAAAATTCTAAAGAGGAATATTCGCCAATCGAATTTCCTTCTTATAATGGGGATAAGCACATTAAAATAGATGAAGTTTATTCCTTAATTGAAAAAGAAGGGTTGGATAAATCAAAATTGCAATCTGCTATACAAGAGAATAAGATACATGTTTATAATTTTAATAATGAAGAGTTTGTTTCAAGATTAGATGTTTCAAGAATCTATCATAATCCAATAAAAGAGGCTAAAGGATTAACAATTGAAAGATATTTTACTGAAAAAGGTAAAGATCCTTTTAGTTCAGTTAAGTTTAGAGAAACTAATTTAAAGATTAGTGATAAAGGAGGAAGAACTATCTTTGAAATGAATAATGTAGAAGTTCCAGAATGGATGGATGATACTTCGGCATCAATTGTTGCAAGCAGATATTTCTTTAAACCTGATAAAAAAGAGTGGAAAGAAAAATTAAAATCAAAATTAGGTTTAGAATATGAACATTCTTTAAAAGAATTAAACACAAGAGTTGCTAATTTCTTTGCTGATGAAGGAGAAAGATTTGGATATTTTCAGACCAAAGAAGATAAAGAAGCGTTTAGAGATGAATTATTATACATACAAGCAAATGGGTTAGGAGCATTCAATTCTCCTGTTCAATTTAATGCAGGAATTTTTGGTTCTTATGGAATTAAAGGAAGCAAGGGCTCTAATTATTGGAAAGACCTAAAAACAGGACAATTAAAAAAGATTAAAGAAGGGGAATATATTCATCCTCAATTACATGCTTGTTTTATTAAAGGACCTGAAGATGATTTAGAAAGTATTTTAGAACATGGTGTAGACGAAGGTTTAATTTTTGCATTAGGTTCAGGAGTAGGTCAAAATATAAGTGTTTTAAGAGAAGAAGGTGCTATGCTTTCTGGTGGTGGAAAATCTTCTGGTCCAAAAAGTTTTGTTATGTCTTTTGATAAAAATGCAGGGATGATAAAATCAGGAGGTAAAACAAGAAGAGCAGCAAGAATGACTATTATGAACCAAAATCACCCTGATATTATGGAATTTATAAGAATGAAAGTAAAAGAAGATCATAAGGCTTTAACTTTAATTCAAGCAGGATATAGTGATGGCATGGATGGAGAAGCTTATCAAACTGTTGCTTTTCAAAATACTAATTTTTCAGTTAGATTGGATGATTCCTTTTTTGAAAAATTAAAATCAGGAGGATTTATTGAATTAATAGGAGTTAAAGATAAAAAAGTTAAGGGAAAAGTTTCTGCTGAACAAATGTTAAAAGAAATTGCTTTTGGAAGTTGGAGAATAGGTGATCCAGCTGTTCAATACGATTCACATATACAGAGAATGCATACTTGTCCAAATAGTGGAAGGATAAATGCAAGTAATCCTTGTGGAGAATACTTAAACATAGATGACACCTCATGCAATCTTGTCTCATTACGTATGACAGGTTTCATTAAAGAAGATGGAAGTTTTGATTTTGAAAAATATAAGAGAACTATAAAAATTTTTGCAATAGCTCAGAATATTGCAAATAAAGCTGCTTCTTATCCTGTTAAATCTATTGCTTTGATTAGTCCAGAATTTAGTGCTATTGGAATGGGTTATAGCGATTTTGGAGCTGCACTTATGAGGCTAGGAATTCCTTATGATTCAGATGATGCAAGAACTTTTCAGGGATTAGTTAGCGCTCTAATGACAGGAACTGTTTATGAAACTTCTGCAGAATTAGCTAAAAGTTTAGGAACATTTACTCATTTTGAATTTAATAAAAAAGAGATGTTAAATGTAATTAGAAATCACAAACAAAATTTAGAAAATCTAATCTCTACAGCTAAAATTTCTGATGAAAAATTAAAAAATGCTGCACTTGAATCTTGGGAAAATGCTTTAAAATTAGGAAAAAAATATGGTTATGCTAATTCTCAGGCAACAGCAATTGCTCCAACAGGAACAATTTCTTTTTTAATGGGAAGTAGCACAACAGGAATAGAACCTGTATTTGCTTTAAACACAATTAAAAACCTTGCTGGAGGTGGTAGCTTAACCCTTATTAATAAAGATGCAAGAAAAGGATTAGAAAGGTTAGGTTATTCAGAAGAACAAATAAAAGAAATGGAAGAATATAGTAAAAAATTTAATACATTAAGGGGCGCACCAGGACTTAAAGAAGAACATTACTCTGTTTTTGATACTGCTTCAGGAGGAAAAGATGGAGTTGGAAGTATAAGTCCTATGGGCCATATAAAGATGGTTGCAGCAGCTCAGCCATTTATCTCAGGGGGAATTTCAAAAACTATTAATTTACCTGAAAAAGCAAAAGTAAAAGATATTTATGATGGGTTTATATTAGGAAATGAATTAGGATTAAAGGGATTAACTTTCTTTAGAGAAAATAGCAAACCTTCAGCAGTTTTTGGCATTAGTAAAATTGTAAAAAAATTAGAAAGAGGAGAGAAAAAAGATTTGCCTTTAAGAAGGGATGCTTTTGAAACTGAATTGGAAATTGTAAATCAAGATGGAAAAATACCTTTACACATCATTACAAGTGAATATGAAAATGGATTACCTGGACAAATCACCTTTTTATCTTATAAAGCTGGATCAACATTAGGAGCATTATTGTCTAATTCGGGGGTTTTGGCTTCAAAGGCATTAAAAAGGGGGGTAAGTTTAGATGATATAACCACTGCTTGGTTAGGCCAAGATTTTAAACCCAATGGATTTGTAGTAGGAAACCCATATATAAAATTAACAACATCTTTTTTAGATTTAGCAGCAAAAGTATTGAGATTAGAATATTTAGGAGATACTTCTGTAGCTCAAGAACCAGATAAGGTAAATAAAAAAGAATTAAGAGGATATAAAAATGGGGCATTTAGAACTTATAGACGAGAAAAATTAGATGACTGGAAATTTGAAGATGTAATGAATGATTTTGAGTTAGGTGGATTTGTAGAACCTTCAGAAGAAGATATAGTAGAAAAAAATGGGAATAATGTTCATAATACTTCATCTGGAAAATTATGTCCTCAATGTGGAAGAGAAATGAAAAGAGATTCTGTTAGCTGTTTCCATTGTGAGTATTGTGGAGAAAAAGTTGGGGGTTGTGGAGGATAATCAGTTTAATCTATTTTCAAAATAAGTTAGATCTTAATTAAGATGATTCAAATAAAAATAAAAAAATTAAGAGAAGATGCAATAATCCCAAAATATTCTCATGTTGGTGATGCAGGAATGGATTTATTTTCTATTGAAGAAGATTTTATTTTAAAACCCATGGAAAGAAGATTAATCTCTACAGGATTATCGATTGAACTTCCTGAAGGTTATGTTTCTTTAATTTGGGATAAAAGTGGAATTGCAAACGATGGAATAAAAACAATGGGGGGTGTTATTGAACATACCTATAGAGGAGAATATAAGGTTATTCTTATTAATTTATCAGATAAAGAATACAATATAAAAAAATATCAGAAAATTGCACAATTATTAATACAACCGATTGTAACTGCTGAGGTTATTGAGGTTAATGAACTTTCACAAACAACACGGGGAGAAGGAGGATTTGGTAGTACTGGAAAATTTTAATTTTTTATTTATATTTTTTAATATATATCTTTAAATTAATTTATATTTAAAAATAAAAGAAATTTTTATTTAAGATGGTCAATCTTCAAAATAAAAAAATAAGAGTAATTGATCCAAAAATTAATTTTCTTTCTTATGGGCCAACATTAAAAATTGTTGATGAAAAAGATAAAAAAGAAACAATACTAACTCCAGATGATTTAGTTTATGGTGCAGCAGGAGTTACATTTAAAGGAGTAAATTTCATAAATGAGGTAATTGACTTAAAAATAGAGGATACTGATTTTGAGAAAAGGAGAAACAATTCTATAATAAAATCTGCAGGAGCAGGTCATTCTTCTTTATCAACTTCAATGGGTTTTTGGGTTGTTATAGAGGGAGATAGTTCAAAACTTGTTGATTCAATTTTTACAAGTGCAACTTATATTAGTGCATTAATGCCTTCTGGAAGAAGAATTCCAATCTCCAAAGAAGAGATTGTTGTTCCGAAAGGAATAGCAGATAAAGGAGGAAAATCTTTAGAAATGTACCTTGATGCTTCTGAAAAAAATATTTATGCTTATGAATTATTACAAAAGAATAATGTTCCAAAACAAGAAGCAAGTAAAATAGTTCAATACGGACATAGCGGAGGTGGTTTTTTATATATGCCTTTAGAAACTTTAGTTTATTTTTCAAGATTAATTGAAAATAATAAGAAAGATATCCCTCTTGAAGGGATAGAGATAATAAATCAATTAGAAAAAATTGTTCATCAAAATGGGATGGGAGTTGTTTATGAATCAAGAAAAAATGCACCAAGAACAACAAACCCTAATCCAGAGATATTTCATCATAGGGTAACAGAAAGTGAAGAAATATTTGAGAATATTAAAGAAGAATTTGCAATAAATCCCAGGTTATTAACTGTTTTTGATTCTTCTTTAAAATTGAGAGATAAAAGAATAGAAGATTATCTAAAAAAGAGATCTAAAAAAGATTGGAAAGAATCTTTAAACGAATTATTTGAAATTGTTTCTGATTATAACAATTCAATAAAGATTTCTATAATGAGTAATATTCCTTGGAGAGTTTGGGGAGAAGTAAAAAGACATAGAGCCCTTAATCAGAATGCATCTTCTATTTATCATGCAGTACAAAACTCATTAGAGAATTATATACATGATAAAGAGATTGCTTCAGGTTTTGAAGAAGAAGTTGAAACTTTAAAAAGAGTTATGTCTGTTCCAAAGTCTGTAGAAGATAAAAAAGAAAATTTTGAAATATGGGAAGAAAGGTTTTTTGATTCTTTAATTGTTTATAGAGAACTATTAAAAAAAGGGATAAAAGAAAGTGATGCTATCTCAATAATTCCAAGAGGAATAAAATTACCTATCATAAAAAATTTTGACTTTTTTAATTTAACATTGGGGTATAATTCTTTAAGAACTTGTAGAGGGACAGTTGAACCAGAGATGTATTCGATAACAAGAAACGAAATAAATTTGGTAAAAATGGATAATCGAGTTTCAGAACCAATAAAAAAGTTAATTGTTCCAAAATGCAACTATGTTGGCTTTTGTTTAGAAGGAGATTATAAAAAATGTTGTGGTGATGTTAAACAAGTTAATCCAAATTATAATGAAGAAACACACAAATCTATTTGGAATAAAAGAGAATTAGAAATTAGAAGTAAAATTTAAATAGGTTTTATTATCTAAAAAAGTTATAATACATACAATTTATACAAAGAGAGATAATTTTAAGATGAAAGAATGTTTTTCAATACAAGAGATTAATGAAAAAGAATTTGAAATCTTTTATAAAGAAGGTTTTGTTTTCTTAAACTGTTTTTCCGAGGATTGTATGTCTTCTTTAATAATGGAACCAATAATAGAAGACTTGTTTTTAGAATTTAATGAAAGGATAAAATTTGTAAAGATGTATTTTGAAAACAATAAAGAATTAATAAAAAGATTAGAAATTCAAAAAACACCAAGTTTTATTTTAATAAAAGATGGAAAAATTTTAGACAAATTTTCAGGCGAAAAAACTTTTGAAGAGATTGAAGAAAGATTAAAAAAATTTATAATTTGAGTTTTGATTAATTTTAGTTGTATTAAAAGTTTAAAAAGGATAATCAAATACTTTTTAAATATAAAATATTTAATGAAATTATTGTAAAGGCTCCGTAGCTCAGTCTGGTCAGAGCACTGGACTTTTAATCCAGGTGTCGGGGGTTCAAATCCCCTCGGGGCCATTTTATTTTTATTTAAGATGAGTTACTCAAAAAATTTTGATAAAATATTATTAGAAAATAAAATTGATTCCAAAATAATAAAATTTAAAGAAAGCACAAAAACATCGCAAGATGCTGCAGATCAATTAAATATAGATATAGCTAAGATAGGGAAATCTATCATTTTTAAAACAGAATCTTTTAGGTTAATTTTAGTCATTGCTTCAGGAAAAAATAGGATAGATGAAGAAAAATTAGAAAAAATTCTTAATGAAAAATTAATTAAAGTAACAGGAGAAGAAATAAAAAAAAGGACAGGATATGCAATTGGGGGAATTCCCCCTTTCGGACATAAAGAGAAATTAAGAGTATTTATTGACAAAGATTTACTTCAATTTGAAACTATATTCTGTGCTGCAGGAACTCCAAATTCTGTTTTTGAAATAAGTTTAAAAGATATTTTAAATATAACAAAAGGGGAAATAGTTGATATTAAGAGATAGACTAAAAAAGAGGAAAGATAAAAATAGAAGTACACCAAAAGGTTTTTAAACTAATTTTTGTTATCTTTCATTATTCCTGAGTTATTAAAGAAAAACCCTTTAAAATTAAGGAAATATAAATGATTTCATTCGACAAAATGCATATTCTTCAACCAAAACATATTAAATTGAACGAAAAAGAGTCTGAAGAACTTCTTAAAAAACTTAATGTTTCTAAATCTCAATTACCAAAAATTTTGTCAAATGACCCTGCTTTACCTGAATGTTGTAATGTGGGGGATATAATTAAAATAGAAAGAAAATCAGGAGTTTATTATAGGGTTGTTGTTTAAAATGGAAGAAAATAATGAACATTTAATAATTAAAAAGTATCTTGAAAATCATTCTCTTGTAGAATCTAATTTAACATCCTTTAATGAATTCATAGAATACAGATTACAAGAAGTGGTTGATGATATCTCTGGAACATTAGATAATGAAGATATAGAAATAAAATTAGGAAAGATAAGTGTTGGAAAACCAAGAATAATCGAAGCTGATGGTAGTTCTTCTATAATTTATCCGTATGAAGCGAGATTAAGAGATTTAACTTATTCTGCTCCAATAAATTTAGAAATAACAATAAAAAGAGGGAATGAGGTTGATTCAGACGTGGTTGAAATAGGAAGAATGCCTATAATGGTTAAGAGTAAAGCTTGCAATACTTATGGTATGACTAAAGAACAATTAATTGAAACATACAATGATCCATTAGATGCAGGGGGTTATTTTATTATTAATGGGAATGAAAGAGTTATGATTATGGCTGAAGATTTAGCAGAAAATCAACCTTTTATAGAAGAGAATAGTAAAGGGCAATTAACTTTAAGACTCTTTTCATTAAGAGGAGCTTATAGAATTCCTATAACTATTTCTGAAGGAAAAGATGGAATGATTAATATCTCTTTTAGTAGATTTAAGGATATCCCAGCAGTGATTATATTAAAATCATTAGGTTTAATTAAAGAATCGGATATCGCAAAATATATTGGTAAGGAAACAGATAGCGTTCTTATCAATTTATATGAATTTGCAAATATTGCTGATAAAGAAGAAGCTATGATGGCAATAGCAGAGAGAACAGGGTTGCAAGGAACAAAAAAAGAAATTTTAGATAGGGTAAAACAAAGAATTGATTCTTATTTATTACCTCATGTTGGACAAGATAAAGAGTATAGGATAGAAAAGGCTATAACAATTTGTAAATTGATTAAGCAATTTTTAATTGCTAAAGAAAATCCTTCTATAAGAACAGATAAAGATCATTATTCAAATAAGAGAGTAAGACTTTCAGGTGATTTGCTTATGAATCTTTTTAGAGTAAATCTTGGAATTTTAATAAGAGATATCCAATATTCAATACAAAAATCTTCAAAGAGAAAAAGATACATTTCTTTGAAAGTTGTTGGAAAATCAACATTATTTTCTCATAGGATTGAATCTGCTATTGCTACAGGTAGTTGGACAGGAGAAAGATCTGGTATAACACAAAATATGGATAAAAATAATTATTTAGCTATGATTTCTCAATTACAAAGAGTATCAAGTATGCTTGATTCTGATCAAGAAAACTTTTTAGCAAGAACATTACATCCAACTCATTATGGAAGATTTTGTCCAATTGAAACACCCGAAGGAACTGAGATTGGATTAAGAAAAAATTTAGCGTTACTAAGTAAAATCTCAACAAGAGTTGAATTAGACAATAAAAAATTCCTTAAAGAATTACAAGAATCAGGATTAAAAGAAGATGGAAAATATGATGTTCATTTTAATGGGATTTTTATAGGAACAGTTGATAATAGAGGGGAATTTGTTTCTTTATTAAGAGAAAAAAGAAGGAAAGGAATTTTACCTGTTCAAATGAGTATTAGAGATAATGAAAAATTTGAAATGGTAAATATTTCTACAGAATCGGGGAGAGTGTTAAGGCCTTTAATTATTGTTGATAATGGAATTTCAAGGTTGAAAAAAGAACATTTAGATAAATTAAGAAATAATGAAATGACTTGGGAAGATTTAATATCCCAAGGGATAATTGAGTATATAGACGCTGCAGAAGAAGAGAATGCACTTGTTTGTTTATATGAAGAAGAATTAAAAAAAGAACATACTCATTTAGAGATAGATAGTATTGATATTTTTGGAGTAGTTACAAGTTTAGTTCCTTATGGGAATCATGATCAAAGCTCAAGATTAAATAGAGGAAGTAAAACTCAAAAACAGTCATTAGGCATTTATTCTGCAAATTATTTATGTAGATTAGATACTGATGTTTCAATATTGCAATATGCTCAAAAACCCTTAGTAAGAAGTTTTGTTTATGATACTTTAAAGACTTATCCTGCAGGACAAAATTTAGTTGTTGCAATAATGTCATATGAAGGATATAATATGGAAGATGCTCTTGTTTTAAATAAGGGTAGTGTTGAAAGAGGGGTTGGAAGAAGTTTTTATTTTAGACCCTATTCAGCCTTAGAGATGAATTACGCCGGAGGATTAAAAGATGAAATAACCATTCCTGAAAAAGATTCTTCTGGTTATAGAACAGAAGAAAGTTACAGATTATTAGAAGGGGATGGGATAATCTATCCTGAAGCAGATGTTAATGAAGGAGAAGTAATCATCGGCAAAATGTCACCACCTAAATTTTTATCAGAAGCAAGAGAAATCTCAATAAAATCAAAGAAAGAATCTAGTGTGACTATGAGACAAGAAGAGAAAGGAACAGTAGACGCTGTTTTTATTACAGAAGATTCTGAAGGAAATAAAATTGTGCAAGTTAGGACAAGAGATCAAAGAATTCCAGAAGTAGGGGATAAATTTGCAACATCTCATGGACAAAAGGGAGTTGTTGGAGCAATAGTCCCCCAAGAGGACATTCCTTTTACTTCAAAAGGAGTAAGACCTGATGTTATATTTAATCCTCATGGTTTACCTAGTAGAATGACAGTTGGTTATTTATTAGAACTACTTGCAGGAAAGGTTGCAAGTTTGAGAGGCAAAATTGTTGATGCAACTTGTTTTTCAGGAGAGAGTAAAGATAGCCTTGAAAATCAATTGTTAAAATTAGGATTTAGATATGATGGAAAAGAAACAATGTATAATGGAATAACAGGAAAGAAAATGCAAATAAAAATATTTATTGGAAATTTATATTATCAAAAATTAAAATATATGGTTGGAAATAAGATACATGGAAGAGCTTCTGGTAAAGTAGCTTTATTAACAAGACAACCAATTGAAGGAAGAGCAAGAGGAGGAGCATTAAGATTAGGGGAAATGGAACAAGAAGCATTAGTTGCACATGGTGCATCTTTATTATTAAAAGAGAGATATGATTCAGACAAAGTAGTTTTACCAATATGCACAAAATGTGGAAGTATTGCAATTGACGATAACTTATCAAACAAACTTGTTTGTCCAATTTGTGGTAGTGAAGAAATAGAAGCAGTTGAAATGTCTTATGCATTCAAATTATTAATTGAAGAACTACAAGGATTACATATTAAAACCTCTTTTGGATTAAAAAATAAATATGAATAAACAAAATGGTAATTGAAACAAAAGCAATAAAAAAGAAAGTAAGTGAAATAAAATTTTCACTTTTAAGCCCTGAAGAAATAAAAAAAATTTCAGCAGCAAAAATAGTAACACCAGAATTATATAATATTGATGGGTATCCTGTAGATGGAGGTTTAATGGATTTAAGACTTGGTGCTATAGACCCTGGTGTAAGATGTAGAACTTGCGGAGGAAGATTAAAAGAATGTTTAGGTCATCCAGGAAGTATTGATTTAGCTCGCCCTGTGATTCATCTGGAATATGTTCCTTTAATTGAATTAGGATTAAGATGTTTCTGTAGAGAATGCGGGAAATTACTCCTCTCTGAAAAAGAATTAGAAAAATACTCTATGAGTGAAAGAGTAAAAAAAGCAAAAGATGCTAAAAAATGTCCTTATTGCGGTGCTATTCATGAAAAAATAAAATTAGAAAAACCTACAAGTTTTTATTTGGGAAAGACAAGATTATTTCCTACAGAAATAAGAGAGATTCTTGTAAAAATTAGTGATGACGAATTAAAAAAAATTGGGATAAATCCTGCAACAGCAAGGCCAGAATGGGCTGTTTTAACAATGCTTTTAGTGCCTCCTGTAACAATAAGACCAAGTATTATATTAGAATCAGGTGAAAGAAGTGAAGATGATTTAACACATAAACTCTCAGATATTATAAGAGCAAATCAAAGATTATGGGAAAATTTGAATGCAGGTGCTCCTGAAGTTATTATAGAAGATTTATGGGATTTATTGCAGTATCATGTTACAACTTTTTTTGATAATAATATTGCAAAGATTCCTCCTGCAAGGCATAGGAGTGGTCAACCATTAAAAACAATAATGGAAAGAATTAAAGGGAAAGAAGGAAGAATAAGAAAAAATTTAGCAGGTAAAAGAGTAAATTATTCTGCTAGAACAGTTATCTCTCCTGATCCTTGTATAGGTATAAATGAGATTGGTATCCCTTATGAAATTGCAAAAGTTGTGACAGTTGCTGAGGGTGTTACTGATTTTAATATAGAAAAACTTAAACAATTAATAAAGAATGGAAAAAATTATCCTGGTGCAAATTATATAATAAGACCAGACGGAAAAAGAAAGAAGATAACTCCTGAATTGACAGAAGAAATAATCAATGAGATAACCCCTGGATATAAAGTAGAAAGACATCTGCAGGACGGAGATGTTGTTTTATTCAATAGACACCCTAGTCTTCATAGAGCAAGTTTAATGGCTCATTTTGTAAAAGTTTTACCAGGAAGAACTTTTAGATTACATCCTGCTGCAGCTGCCCCTTATAATGCAGATTTTGATGGTGATGAGATGAATATACACTCTCCTCAAACAGAAGAGGCAAGAGCAGAAGCAAGAATTTTATTAGATGTAAAAAAGAATTTATTTTCTCCAAAGAATGGAACAAATCTTGTGGGTTGTATAAGTGATGCAATAACAGGAAATTATCTTTTAAGTAAAAGAGAATTAACAAACAAAGAAGCAAATCAGTTATTATACAAAGTAGGTATTGAAAAAGTTTTTTCAAAACCAAATATTTCTGGTTTAGAAGTTTTTTCATCTTTATTACCAAAAATAGATTTTTCAAATAATACAGTTAGCATTAAAGACGGGGAACTTATTAAAGGAAAAATAGATAAAACTTTATTTGGTAGTGAAGAAGGAGAATTAATAAGACATTTAGAAAAAAAAGTTGGATTAAATAAAACTTTTGAAATTATAAGAGAGGTTTTTGATTTAGGCATTAAATATTTATCAGATCAAGGCATAACAATTTCAATTGAAGATTTTGATTTATCTAAAGAAGTTATTTCACAAGGAGAAGAAATAATAAAGAAAGCAGAAAAAAGAACAGAAGAAATTATTGAATCTTACAATCAAGGAACATTAGAAAGAATTCCTGGAAAGACTTATGAAGAATCAAGAGAGATTAGAATTTTACAAACCTTAAATGAAGTTAGAACTAAAATTGGAGAAATTGTAAAAGAAAATTTCCCAGAATCAAATCCAGTTAGTCCTATGATTTTATCTGGTGGAGGAGGAAATATCTTAAATATTACACAGATGGCTTCTTGTGTAGGGCAACAAGCATTATGGGGTAAAAGAATTGATTTAGGTTATGAAGATAGAACATTATCTTTTTTTAATAAAGGGGATTTATCTCCAAAAGCAAGAGGATTTATTAAAAGTTCATTCATTAAAGGATTAAGACCAGAAGAATTTTTCTTTGGAGCAATAACTGGGAGAGACTCTCTCATGGATACAGCATTAAGAACACCTAAATCTGGATACTTATATAGAAGATTAGCAAATGCTTTACAAGATTTAAGAATAGAATATGATAAAACAGTAAGAGATAGTAATAATAATATTATTCAATTTAAGTACGGTGATGATGGTTTAGAAATTTCAAAATTACATTTAAAAGAAGAGATATCTCCTGGAGAGTCTATCGGATTAATAACTGCTCAATCTTTTGGAGAACCTTCAACACAAATGGCTTTGAATGTATTCCACTTTGCAGGTGTACATGAAATGCAGATTACTCAAGGTTTACCTCGTTTAATTGAAATTTTTGATGCAAGAAAAAAACCTTCTTCTCCAAAAATGGAAATTTATTTAAACAAAGAGTATAATAATGAAGATTCAGCAAGGGTTTTTGCTGAAAAAATTAAAGAAGTAAAATTAAAAGAAATTGCATCTGAGATAAACTTGAATTTAAATTCTAAGACAATTGAAATAAAAATTGATAAAAATGCTTTAAGACAAACTCATATTAGTTTAAAAACAGTTATAGAGAGATTAAATGAACTTGGATTCAAAGCTAAAGAAAAAGAAGAATCTATTGTTCTAAATGCGTCGGAAAGTTCATTTAAAGAGATCTACCAATTAAAAGAAAAATTAAAGAAAACAATAATCTCTGGAATAAAAGGAATACAACAAGTTCTTGTAGCTAAAAGAGAAAATGACTTTGTTGTTATAACATTAGGAACAAACATCAAAAAAATGTTAGAATTAAAAGAGGTCAATCCTGAAAAAATTATTTCAAATGATTTTTATGAGATGGCTGAAAATTTTGGAATTGAAGTTGCCAGGGAATTAATAATCGAGGAAATTAATCAAGTTTTGAATACCCAAGGTTTAGATATAAATGAAAGGCATTTAAAATTTGTTGCAGATGCTATGACAAATACCGGATTAGTAAAGGGAGTAACAAGAATGGGAATTATTTCACAAAAGTCTTCAATACTTGCAAGGGCAACATTTGAAACTCCTGGAAAACAATTTATAAATGCAACAATAAAAGGAAGTAAAGATAATTTAGTGAGTGTTATTGAGAATATAATGTTAAATCAACCAGTTCCTGTAGGAACAGGTCTTCCCGGATTACTTGTAAAAGTGATAGGTCCTTTAACAAAAAAAGAAGAAAATAAAAAAACTGCTAATTCCGACGTTTTAAAAGAAATAAATGAATAGATTTATAAAATAAATAATTCTGAGAAGATTACATATGAATAATACACTTGATATGCAAGATATAAGGCATCTTAATTTGTTTAGCCAGATAACTAAGATAAATACTCGATTTTGTATTCATTATAATGGAACTTTAATCTTTTGTGTTCCAAAAAGTCTTGTAAAAAAATCTCTCGGAGAAAATGGGAAGAATATCAAGAAGATGAGTGAAATTTTAAATAAAAGAATTAGAGTAATCCCAATTCCAAGAGGGAATGGAGATATAAAATTTTTCATAGAAGATATAATAAAACCTTTGACATTTAAAAGTATAGAAGTAAAAAAAGATGAAGTAATAATAAACTCAAGTAATATTCAAAATAAAGCAACCTTAATGGGAAGAGAGAAAAAAAGATTATTCGAACTTCAAAAAGCAGTAAAAGAATATTTTAATAAAGAATTAAAAATTTTATAAATAATTCGGAAAGTTTTATAAATAAACTCGGTTATCAATATTTAACATGGGATTAAATAATGCAAAAAAAATAGGAGAAAAAAGAAGAAAAGATAGATGGAAAGATAAAAATTATATCGCAAAAAAATTAAATCTATATGAAAAATCAGATCCATTAGAGGGGAAAAATCAAGCAAAAGGGATAGTTTTACAAAAAGTACAAAAAGAAGCAAAACAGCCAAATTCCGCAATGAGAAAATGTTGTAAAGTTCAATTAAAAAAGAATGGAAGATCAATAACTGCTTTTATCCCTGGAAATTTAGCCCAAAAATTTATAGAAGAACATGATGAAGTTTTAGTGCAAAGAATAGGGGGAAAACAAGGAAGAAGTAAAGGGGATATTCCTGGTGTAAGATTTCAAGTTATTCAAGTAAATGATCAGCCTCTTCATTTATTAGTTAAAGGTAAAATAGAAAAAGGAAGAAGATAAAATGACAGAAAAAAATAGTTATAATTTTAAAGTATTTGATTTATATGATATAAATGAGATAAAAGTTAATGAACTTGGTTTAAAGTCCGCTATAAATTTAGAACCAAGATTAATTTTGAAAAGTAATGGTAGAAATGTTCAAAAATTTGGGCAAATAAAAATTAATATCGTTGAAAGATTAATTAATAGAGTTGGTGTTGCAGGCCATCGTGGAAAAAAACATAAATTAATTAAAGGAAATTCTACAGGCAAATATTCTAAAAATGCAAAAATTGTTTTAGAAGCTTTTAAATTAATAGAGAAAAAAACACAAAAAAATCCTGTAGAGGTTTTTGTTAGAGCTATAGAAAATTCAGCTCCAAGAGATGAAACTACTGTAATAGAATACGGGGGAGCAAGATACCCTCAAGCAGTTGATGTTTCTCCATTAAGAAGAGTAAATCTTGTTATTAGATGGATTGTTCAAGGAGCGTCAGATAAAGCGTTTAATAAGAAAAAAACTTTTGCAGAAGCAATTGCAGAAGAAATAGTTTTAGCTTATGAAAACAATGGAGAAAGTTTTTGTTTAAAGAAAAAGAATGAATCTGAAAAACAGGCGGATTCTGCAAGATAAAAGTAATTTTTAAGATATCTAAAAAATTTTTAATAGATCAAAATTCAATAAACGCTAATAAATTTTCTATATCCTTTGGTTTATCAATTATAAAATCTGGATTATTATCTTTTAAGACTTTTTTATTTTGATAACCCCAAGTTACACTAACAACCAATAAGCCATAATCATAATAAGGGTTACATTTTTTACAAGCATTTATATCTCTAATTTCATCCCCAAAGTATATCATTTTTATATTATCTGAATCCAATAATTCATTTTCAATTGATTTCCTAATAACCCTATGTTTCTTAAAAGAAAAATTATCTGAATATACATCTGAAAATAAAGTACCAATTTTTTTATTTTTTATATAGTCTTCGATACTTTCCTTTTTATTAGAAGAAATTATTAAAAATTTATAATTATCATTTTTATATAAATTATCTAAGGTTTCTTTTATTCCATCACATAACGGACAAGAGTTTATGTTTGACTGAAAATAATTTCTAAATTCTTTAAAAAAAGAAGGAATTTTTGAAATTGGAATTTTTAATTCTCTTAAGCAATCCTTAAGTTTTCCTTCGCTTATCAATAAGTCTAGGTATTCTCTCTCAATTGGTTTTTTTAGGATTGAGTATTTTTTTTGAAGTTCTATCAAGGAATCTAAAAAGAGTCCTTTTGTATCTGCTATTGTTCCATCAAAATCAAATGCTAAAATTTTTTTATCAATTTTTTTATTAAGCATATTGTTACTATTTTTAAGGTGTATTTAAATTTTTTTATTTTATTTTCTATTAATTTCTTAATAAATTTTTATCAATTTACAAAAATAAAGATTATCTAATAGGACTTATTAAACTAAAAAACATGAAAATCTTAAAAAATCAAAAACATTTAAAAACCAATTTTTGTTTCAATAAATATTCTTAAAATTTAATATTTCAAAGATGGCAGAAAAAGAAACACAATTTCAAAAGATACAAAGAATTTCAAAAAGTCAAAAGAATATTAGGAATATTGCAACAAGCGCACATATTCATCACGGAAAAACTGCTTTAACTGATAATTTATTAGCTGCTTCTGGTTATATGGCTGCAAAAAATGCAGGAGATTTAGAAGGAGGAATGGCAACATGGCAACATTCTGATGAACAAGAAAGATTAATGACAGTAGACGCAGCAAATGTTTCAATGGTCCATGAATATCAAGGGGAAGAATATTTAATTAATCTAATTGATACTCCTGGACATGTTGATTTTTCTGGGAATGTTACAAGAGCGATGAGGGCTATTGATGGAACAATTGTTCTTGTTTGTGCTGTTGAAGGAATAATGCCTCAAACAGAAACAGTAATTAAACAAGCATTAAGAGAGAGAGTAAAACCTGTTTTATTTATTAACAAAGTTGATAGATTGATAAAAGAGATGAAATTAACTCCTGAAAGTATGCAAGAAAGATTTGTAAAAATAATAAAAGAATTTAATGATTTAATTGTAAAAATTGCTGAACCAGAATTTAAAGAAAAATGGCTCGTAAATATTAATGATGGAAGCGTTGCTTTTGGAAGTGCTAAAGAAAATTGGGCTTTATCTGTCCCTTTTATGAAAAAGAGAGGAATCAATTTCAAAGATATTTTTACTTTAGTAGAAATGAATGAAGAGGATAGAAAGAATTGGGTTTGGAAAAATGCTCCTTTATATGAAGTTTTGTTAGATATGGCAGTTAAACATCTTCCTGATCCATTAGAAGCTCAAAAATATAGAATTCCAAAAATTTGGAAAGGGGATTTAGAAAGTGAACTTGGAAAAGATTTAATTTCTTGTAACCCTAATGGAAAATTAGCTTTTGTAATCACAAGAATTGTAATTGATCCAAGATCAGGAAAAGAAATTTCAGCAGGAAGATTATTTTCTGGAACAGTCAAAAATGGTATGGAAGTATATTTAAATTTAGCAAATAAAAAACAAAAAGTTCAACAAATTTTTATTTATAATGGAATAAAACCAGAACAGATAGAGGAAATTGGTTGTGGGAATGTTATTGCAATTTCAGGTGTAACAGGAGAAGCAGGTGAGACAGTAACATTAGAACAAGAAACTCCATTTGAAGAGTTAAAACATATTTTTGAACCTGTAGTTACGAAATCTATTGAAGTTAAAAAAATGATGGACCTTCCAAAATTAATTGAAATCTTAAAACAAGTTGCAAAAGAAGATCCTTCTGTTAAAGTAGATATTAATGAACAGACAGGAGAAAGTTTAATTTCAGGAATGGGAGAATTACACTTGGAAATAATTGAAAATAGAATTAAAACAGAAAAAGGATTAGATGTTAAAACTTCTCAACCAATAGTAGTTTATAGGGAAACTGTTAACAAAGTTTCTCCTGAAGTAGAGGGAAGAAGTCCAAATAAACACAATAGTTTTTTCATAGAAGTTGAACCTTTAGAAGACGATGTTTATGAAGCAATAAATAATGGAGAGATTCCAGAAGGAAGAGTAAAAAAGAAAAGTCAAGAATTATCAGATAAATTTTCAAGATTTAATTGGGATAACGAAACAGTAAGATGCATAAGGGATATCTACAAAGGAAATGTTTTCTTTGATAAAACAAAAGGGGAAGTTCATATTGGGGAAGTAATTGAGATGGTTTTAGATGCATTCGAGATGGTTATGGATAGAGGGCCATTAGCAAGAGAATCTTGTATAAAGATGAAAGTTTCTCTTGTAGATATAAGACTTCATGAAGATGCAATTCATAGAGGTCCTGCTCAAGTTTATCCTGCTGTTAGAGAGGCTATTGAAGAAGCAATGAAACAAGCCGATGCATGTTTATTAGAACCTGTTCAAGTACATTTAATAGAGATTCCTGATAAATTTTTGAATGCAATAACAAGATTAGTCGGAGGAAAAAGAGGACAATTAATTGAAGTTAAACAAGAAGAATCTGAAACTCAAGTTAAAGCAAAAATACCTGTATCAGAGATGATTGGTTGGAGTAATGATTTAAGAAGTGCAACAGAAGGGAGGGGTGTTTCTTCTCTTGCAGATCAAATGTTTGAAAAAGTTCCTGCATCTATGACTCCAGAAGTAATTAGGAGAATAAGAGAAAGAAAGGGTCTTGCAGAAAATCAATAAATAAAAAAATAAGGTTTACTTTTATTCTTTTTATTAAATTCTGTTTAATTAATTCCAGTTTAGTTTTTCCTTTTTAAAAAAACTGTTTAGTTATAACAAAAATGTGTTTGTAAGGTTTATTTCCAGTTATCTCTTCTATTTTTGTATTTCTTTCTTCTCTAATAATCTGATTTATAAAAGTATCAATCCCCTTTTGTCTTTTATATTAAGAAAATAAACTAAACATCATTTAATCTTGTAATCATAAAAATTTTCGTCTTTATCTACAGTTAAAATATCAATATCACTATAATTACTGCCTCCTTTTGAACCATACACTTTAAATCTTATGTTTTCTAAGGTAAATTGTTTCTTATGAATATGCAACCTTCTTTTACAATCTCTTCATTTACATCCATAATTGATTAGAATTTTTATGATATTTAAAATTTATTTTTGTCAAAAGAATGAATTATTAGAGCGTATTCTTAAAGTTTTTACGATGTATTAATTGAAAAGATTTTTATTTAAACCAAATTTTTAATTGATTCAATGAAAATTTCGACGATATCCTGACAAAAATAGAAACATTTTTAAACCTAAATTTTTTAACTAATCTATGGCAAAAGAAAAACCAAACATGAATGTTATCTTCGTAGGACATGTTGATGCAGGAAAATCAACAACAGTTGGAAGATTAATGTTCGATTCTGGAGCTGTTTCTGAACAAGAAATGAAAAAATTGAAAGAAGAAGCTGAAAAAAATGGAAAAGCTGGATTTGAATTTGCTTATGTTATGGATAAGATTAAAGAAGAAAGAGAAAGAGGAGTTACAATTGATTTAGCTTATAAAAAGATTATGACTCAAAAATATCAGATTACAATTATTGATGCTCCTGGACATAGAGACTTTGTTAAGAATATGATTACAGGTGCAAGTCAAGCTGATGCTGCTTTCTTAGTAGTTGCTGCTACTACAGGAATTGAACCACAAACAAAAGAACATTTATGGCTTTTAAGAACAATGGGTGTTCAAAATATTTGCGTATGGATTAATAAAATGGATGCTGTTAATTATGATCAATCTAAATTTGAAAAAATTAAAGAAGAAGCTTCTGCATTATTAAAGACAGTAGGTTACAAATTAGAAAAAGTTAATTTTATTGCAGGTTCTGGACAAAAGGGGGATAATGTTGCAAAGAAATCTACAAATATGCCTTGGTATAATGGACCAACATTAATGGAACAATTTGATTTATTCCCACAACCAGAATTACCAACAAACTTACCATTAAGAATGCCTGTTCAAGATGTTTATGAAATTACTGGAATTGGAACTGTTCCTGTTGGAAAAATAGAAACAGGAATTATGAAACCAAATCAAAAGGTAATAGTACTTCCTGGCAGAACAGGAAAAGGGGCATTAGGAGAAATAAAATCAGTAGAAATGCATCATGAATCTTTACCAGAAGCTTTAGCAGGAGATAATGTTGGCGTTAATATTAGAGGTATTGGTAAAAAAGATATTGCAAGAGGAGATGTTATTTGTGATGCATCAAAACCAGTCCCTGTTGTTGAAGAGTTTGTAGCACAAATTGCTGTTATAAATCACCCAACTGTTTTGGCTAAAGGATATACTCCTGTATTCCATGTTCACACAGCTCAAGTTCCTTGTAAATTTGTCGAATTAATAGAACAAATTGATCCAAGAACAGGACAAGTAATGAAAACAAATCCTGATTTCTTGAAGAATGGAGATGTTGCTAAAGTAAGAATACAGCCTCAGGGAAATTTATGTTTAGAAACACAAAAAGAAAATCCTTATATGGCTAGATTTGCAGTAAGAGATGCTGGACAAACAGTTGCAGCAGGTATGTGTGTTGAAATTACAAAGCAAAAACAATTCTAAATTCTGTTAATAGTTTTTATCTTGTTAAATCATTTTATATTAATTTTTAGGATAAATATGGTAATTTATTTTATCACTGGCAATAAGAATAAGTTTAATGAATTTAAAAAAATACTTCCAGAAATTGAACAATTAGAAATAGATCTACCAGAGATTCAAGAGAATAATGCAAGAGAAATTATTAAAGCAAAACTTTTAGAAGGATTAAAATATAAGGAATCTGAATTGATTGTTGAAGATACTTCTTTATATTTTGATTGTCTTAATGGTTTACCTGGTCCCTTAATAAAATGGTTCATGAAAAAATTAGGGAACAAAGGTCTTTTTGAAATTACTAAAAAATTTGATAATTACAAAGCAGAAGCAAAGACAATTATAGGATATGCAAAAAATAAGAATGAGATATACTATTTTGAAGGATCTATAAAAGGTAAAATTGTTCCTCCTAGGGGAAAATTTGGATTTGGTTGGGATTCTATTTTTATTCCAGAAGGTTATTTAAAAAGTTTCGCTGAGTTGACTAATGAAGAAAAAAATAAAATAAGCATGAGAAAAATTGCACTTATTAAACTAAAGGAATTTCTTTTAAAAGAGAATTGATTTTTAATTTAAAACTTTTAATATACAATAAAAAATAAGGAATAAAGAGTAAATAACAGAAATACTTAAAAACAGAAACTTATTGGAGAGTATATGTTAAAGAAAGAGATGACAAAATTAGAGATTGAAAAAGAGTTAGATCGTGAAGGAGATTATGTAAAGATAGATAATATTACAAGATTCTTAAAAGAAAATCCTCCTTTAGATATAAAAAAATTTCTTTTAACTAAATTAATTGAAGTTTATGAAAGAAGGAAAATGTTTTGCGACGCTGCTGACTCTTGTTCAAGACTTATTGAATTAACAAGTGATGATAAAGGAAGGGCAGATATTTTAGTTAAACAAACAGAATTTTATATAAAATCTGGTTTTTTTGATAAAGCTGATGTTGTTTTAAGAAGAATGATTGAAGAGATTAATCCAAAAGAAAGAAGTAAAATAATGATAGATATAAAAAATTTTTATAAAGAACAGGCTTTAATGTATGAATCTCAAAAAAGAAAAAGCAAAGCAATTGAAACTTATGAAAAAATTTTAACATTAAATATAAATGAAGATGAACGAAAAGAAATAGAAAATAGATTGTTATATTTGTATAAAGATTTAGGGAAAGTTGGAGATTTTATAAGATTACAAAAAAAATTAGAAAGAAAGATTTAAAAATTGTTTCTTTTTTATTTATTTGAAGAATATCTAATATCGACTATTCATAAAAATTAAATCAATTTCACATTCAATATTTAAAGGTTAAAAATTTATGAATGTTGTAATAGGTATTCTTGAAATCTTAGATTTCAAAAAATTAAATTAAAGGAGTTAAAAAAATGGCAAAAGTAAGTCCTGTATCAATAAAATATATGATACATGCTAATTTTTCCTCTGAAGGAGCTTTAGAAAAACCAGATGTAATTGGAGCAATATTTGGACAAACAGAAGGTTTGTTAGGGTCTGATTTAGAAATGAGGGAGCTTCAAAAGGAAGGAAAAATTGGAAGAATTGAAGTTGAATTAACAAGAGATGGGAAAAATACTATTGGCACTATAAAAATACCAACTGCTCTTGATCAGTCAGAAACAACTTTAATTGCAGCAGCTATTGAAACAATTGAAAAAATAGGACCTTGTGATTCTCAAATTTCAGTTGAAAAGATAGAAGATGTAAGAGGGAGTAAAAGAGATTACATAATTGAAAGAGCAAAAAAGCTAATGCAAGAACTTCAGGGCAAAACAGATTCAAGAGAGATTTCAGCAGAGATTAAAGATTCTGCAAAAATTTCTACAATCAAAGAATATGGCGAATCTAAACTTCCTTATGGAGATCTCTCTGAAAAGGAGATAATTGTAGTTGAAGGAAGAGCAGATGTTGTAAACTTAGTTAGAAATGGTGTTAATAATGTGATATGCATGAATGGAACAAAACTCCCAGAAGAAATAAAAGAATTAAGCAAAGAAAAAGATATTATTCTTTTTGTTGATGGTGACAGAGGAGGAAAATTAATCGCTCAAAATGTAATTGCAAATGCAAAAATAAAGTATATAGCATTTGCTCCTGACGGAAAAGAAGTTGAAGAATTAACAGGTAAAGAGATTTTAATGAATTTAAGAAAGAGGATTCCTGTAGAGGAATTCCTCTCTTCTTCTTTTAATAATTCCAATGAAAAAAAATTAAATGAAGAAGATATCAAAAAAGTATACGAAAAAGAAACTTCTATTAAAGGGGATAATACATTTGAAGTAAATCAAGAATTAAAAGAGAAAATTAAAGAATTAGGAAAAGAAATCAAAGATACAAAAAAAGCATTAATTTTAGACGAATCATTAAACAAGATTAAAGAGATTTCTGCAAAAACCGTATCTACAACTATAAATAGAATGAAAGAAAAACCCTCAATCATAATTATAGACGGAACAGCCACAATACCAATAATCACTGCGTGTGAACAAAGAAATGTAAAAGTAATTGCTGCAAGAAGTTTTTCTTCAACAGGAACAAAGATAAAATTATTAAGTTTATAAGTTCTAAAATAAAAAATTTATCTAATATAATCTAAAAAATTAATTTTTTATATACCTAAAATTGATTAGAATTTTAATTAGCAATAAGTATATTCCTAACAAAAAACTCTTTAAAGTTTGAGCTTATTAAATGTTTATGACAATTTATTTTGGACCATCTGGTTTAGGACCTGTAAAAGAATCACTTACCACCTTAGAAAAATATCATGAATTAGGGATAAGAGCATGTGAAATTGATTTTACTTATGGGGTTTATATAAAACAAGAAGAAGCAGTTATAATTGGAAAAAAAGCAAAAGAACTAGGGATTAAACTGAGCATTCATGCTCCTTATTGGATAAATCTTAATTCTGAAGATAAAGAAAAAATAAAAAGAAGCAAAGAAAGAATTTTAGAATGTTGTAAAATTGGTAGTTTTCTTAATGCTTATAGAATAGTTTTTCATCCAGGTTATTATGGAAAAATGGAAAAAGAAAAAGCATATGAAAATATTAAAAGACAGATTATAGAAATTCAAGAAGAAATTAAAAAAAGGCGATACGCCCCAAAATTGGCACCTGAAACAATGGGGAAGATTAATGTTTTTGGGAGTATTGAAGAAATAAAAAAACTTGTTGATGAAACTGGTTGTGAATTTTGTTTAGATTTTGCACATATCTTAGCAAGGTATAAAGAAGATAAAATTGATTATACCTTAAATTTGTTTAAAGATAAAAAAGAATTACATATACATTTTTCAGGTATAGAATATAATGAAAAAGGAGAAAGAAAACATAAAAGAACTGAAAAAGAGAGATTAGAACTTTTAATAAAAAAATTATTAAAAACAAAAAAAGAAATAACAATAATAAATGAAAGCCCATACCCTCTAGAGGATTCTATCTTAGGATTAAAGGTTGAAAAAGAGATGATAAAAAAATAATAAAAATAGAAATCTTTTTATCAATAACAAAATTTATGTTACTATCTGTTACTAACATTTAGTACTATTAAATAATTTCATTTTGTTGTCATCATAAAGTTTATAAAGTATTGAGAACTAAGAAAATTACAGAAAACAAAGTTTTCTGCAATTAAAAAAGGATTAAAAAAAATAAAAATGAATACAAAAAGGATGTTATTTTCTTTTTTGTTAGTAGCTAGTCTCTTATTTTTAGCTGTAAGTGTAAGCGCAACAAATGACTTAACAGATTCTAGTTTGGATTCTGTTTCAGTTAATGACATTGTTGTTTATGGTACAGGATCTCAAACAGCAAGTGTTATTGCTGGAGAAACTATAGAAGTTAAAGTTAAGTTTACAATAGCAGATTTAGGAAATGATAGTGATGGAAATCCAATCTTAAGTGCATCAAATATGCAAGTAAGAGTAGAATTAGATAGTGAAAAAGATACTGTTACTGAAACAACTCCTTTATTTGATGTAGAAGAAGGGAAAACTTATATAAAAACTTTAGAAGTCCAAGTTCCAAAAGACCTTAGTGAAGAAGAATTAAGTAATAATTTAATTCTTAACATTAAGATTTGGAATAAAGACTATAAAAATGATGAGATGAAAGATATAAGTATAAGAGTTCAAAAACCTTCTTATGAATTGTCTATAAAATCAGTGCTTACACCAAATACTATTGAAACAGGACAATCTGTTCCTATAGATATAGTTTTGAAAAATGTAGGTTATAACAAGGCTAAAGATATCTATATGACTATTAGTATTCCAGAATTAAACTTGGAAAAAAAGGCTTATTTAGGAGATTTAATCGCTCTTGAAGATACTTCAAGTGATGATGATGAAACAAACACGGTTAATGCAAGAGTTTATGTTGAAATACCTTTTACAGCAAAATCTGGAGAATATGTCTTGTCTGTTAAAGCTGAAAATGATGAAACAAAAACAACTTTGACTAAGAAGATTGTTGTAGACAATGGGGTTTCTGATTTAATAATGAAATCAGGAAATGATTTGGTATTACTTAATCCAACAAGCAAATTAAGAGTTTACAAAATTTTATATAACTCTAACGAAGTTGCAGTTGTTTTACCCCCTACTTCAAGTAAAGTTGTTTCATTAGACATACCAGAAGGAGATTACTCTTTTGATGCTACTGTCTTGTACAATAATGAAGTACTAGGAACTTTCAAGTTTACTGGATCAAACAAAGCTACAACAACAAAGACTGATGCTATTTTCGTTTTAACAATAGTTTTAGGAGTTATCTTCTTAATATTGTTAGTAGGGTTAATTGTTTTGATAACAAAGAAACCTGAGAAAACAGAAGATTTTGGAGAAAGCTACTATTAAAAGAATTTTTTATTTTTTTCTTTTTATTATTTTTTTATTATTCTTAATTAAAAATAGATAAATATAAACAATTAAAAATATATTAAACGTAGAGGAATACGAAAGATATAAAGAGAAATTAAGAAAAGAATTTCACCTATGTTCTGATTCTTATTTAAAAGAAAGATTAGATAAGATACTTAAAGGTACTAATAAAAGAGTAGGTTTAGAAGGAAAGATTATCCTTGAAGAACTCAAGGAAAGAAATTATAATTCTGATAGTAAAGATATAATAAATTTTTATGAGAATTTATATCTTATAAAGACATATGATCAAAAACATGATGTGTTTAAAAAAGAGATTAATTCTATATTAAAAAAACAATTTTGCATTGAAGTGAATTCTAAGGACATAGAAATAGATAATTTAATGATAGATACTATCTATTTAGGATTAAATCTTTTATATAATAAAGAGATAGATAAAGATGAATTATTTTTATTAGAAAAGATTATAGACGATTTACCTTTCAAAAAGATAAAAATACAAGATAAGTTAAAATTTCAAAGATTTTATTCAAAATTTAAAGAGTATTGTGTTAGTAGGTATTTAGAAGATTTAATCTGAAATTCTTAAGCTTATTATCTTACTTATACCTTCTGTCATACTAACTCCATAAAGATTAGTAGCGTTGGAGATTACTTCATCATTATGCGTAATAACAATATATTGTCCTTTTTGCATATATCTTTTTAATAGTTCTGCAAGTCTTTCAGAATTTCTTTTATCAAGAGCAGCATCAATTTCATCGAATATGTAGAAATAATATGGTTTATACTCTTGTATCGCAAAAATTAGGGATAAAGCAATTAGAGTTTGTTCTCCCCCAGATAAGGATTTTATATCAAAAATTTTTCCATGTCCTGCTTTAAGGATAATATTTACTCCTTTAGAAAAAGGGTCTTTTTTATCCTCTAATTCTAAAAATACTTGACCTTTTTGACTTAGTTGAGAAAAGTTTTTTGAAAAAAAATCGTTTATAGAATTAAATGTTTGTAAGAATGTTCTTTTTTTCTT
This sequence comes from Candidatus Woesearchaeota archaeon, assembly GCA_964417865.1. Classification (GTDB taxonomy): domain Archaea; phylum Nanobdellota; class Nanobdellia; order Pacearchaeales; family GW2011-AR1; genus RBG-13-33-26. The sequence goes on along the minus strand of CAYQJI010000002.1, from coordinate 14,113 downwards.
TATATCTATCTCTTCTATAATCTTTAGAATATTTTCTTTTTCTTTAAGAATTTTTTCTGCTTTTTCTTTTATAGAATCATATTCTTGTTTTACAAGATCATAAACTTCTAAAGCTCTAAGATTTATAGACCCTAAAGATGATAATTCTTGATTACATTTTAATAATCTCTGGTTAAGATTTTCTTTAGATCCTTTAATTATCTCTACATTTTGAAAGTTTAATAATTCAATTTCAAGATTGGATATCTCTGCATTAACTTTTGCTTCCTCTATTTTTTGATTATTTATTAGCTGTTCTATTTCATAAATTTTATTTTGTTTTTGAGATATCTCCATTTCTTTTTCTCTTATCTGTTTTTGATAATTTTCTTTTTCAAAAACTAATTTATTAAATTTTTCTATTATCTCTTGTTCTTGTTTTTTCTTTTTTTCTAATTCTTTTTCCAAAGAAGTTATCTTTTCTACGGATTCATTAAATTCTTGATTTATTTCTTCTTGTTCATTAATATTATTTTTTAAAGAAGAGTTTATTCTTTCCAATTCTCTTATTTTAAATGAAACTTCAGAATCTAAATTCTCATTATTTTTTAAAGATAAATTTTGTATCTCAAATCTAATCGATTCGTATTTTTCTTCTATGTTAGAATATTCTTCTATCTCTTTTTCAAGGGAATTATCCCTCTTTTCAAGTTCATAAATCTCTTTTTTTAAATTTTCTATTTTTTCTTGAAAATCTTTTATTTTTAATTGTTTTTCATTTATGGAAGATAATTTTATTAAATCTGAATTTGCTTTTGAAATATTGAAAATTAATTCTTCAATTTCCTGATTTAAAATCCTTTTTTTATTGTATATTTCACTAATTTCTTTATCAGATTTTTCAATTGCGGTTTTTAATGTGTTTATTTTTTCATAAGATTCAACATGGATATTTTTTATATGTTCAGGGGTTATTTTGCTTTTACATAAAGGACAAATATCCATTTTAGAAATTTTTTCTATTGTTTTTTCTTGATTTTCAATTTCATTTTCCATTGCACTTGAATTTTTTTCTAATTCAAGTTCTCTTTTTAATAAAGTTTCTAATAATGCTTTTTTTTCATTCAAAGAGATTTTAAGGGTTTCAATTTTATCTGGATTAATTTTTAAGTCAGTTATCCCTTCTGATAAGGATTTTATCTCTTTTACTAAAAATTCAGATTCGTTAGAGTAATAAGAAAGATTATTTTTTTTATCTTGCAATCTTTCTTTTAATATTTTTAATTCTGACTTTATTGAATAAAATTTTTTCCTTTTATTTTCTATAAGTTCTAATTCTTTTTTCTTAGAATCTATTTCTTTTTTATCTGGCAAGTTAGAAGATTTTCCTTTTTGTATGTCATTTATTTCTTTTTCTAAGGAAGCAATTAAATTCTCAAATTCTATTTTTTCTTTTTTTAAAGAAGATATTTTTTTCTCATAGTTTTCTTTTTTTACATTTAAACCAGCAAGGGAAGTTCTTATATTTATTATTTCTTGATTTAATAATTCTTGTTCGGTACCTGTAGCTTTTTGTATAGAAAGATTAATCAAAGAAATTTTTGATTCTAATGTTTCAATCGAAGATTTTATGTTTTGCAAATTTTTCTTTTCATTTTCACTATTTTTGTTTAGAGATTCAATCTTATTTTTTATTTCTTGAAGTTCTTTTTTCTTTTCATTTAAATCAAAAGTTAAAATACTTGCCTTTAGATTTTTACTTTCCTCTTCTAATTTTTTAAATTTTAATGCTTGTTGTCTTTCTTTTTCAAGATTGTTTAAATAAATTGATCTCTCCCTAAGAACAGAATTAATTTCTTTTAATTTTTCATCAGTCTTATTTAATTCTTGTAAAGATTTTTCTTTTCTCATCTCGTATATAGAAATCCCTGCAACCTCTTCTATTACTTGTCTTCTTTCTTCTGTTTGCATCCTAACAAAATTTTGTATTTCTCCTTGAAGAACAATATTAAAACCATTCGGATCTATACCTGCTTCAGCAAGAACTGTTAAAACTTCTTGCCTGCTTTTTGTTTCTTTATTAATTCTATAGATACTTTGGCCATTTCTCCTTACTATCCTTTCAATGGATATTTCTTCTTTATCTAAAGAAAAAACGTGATCTGAATTATCTAAGATTATTTCAACACTTGCTTCTTTTGAAGGTGAAGCTGCTTTACTCCCTAAAAATATTAGATTTCCTGCTTTTGCAGCCCTCATAGACTTAATATTTAATCTTCCAAGAACAAAGCATAAGGCATCAGAGATATTACTCTTACCACTACCATTTGCCCCTACAATAACATTTATTCCAGGGGATAGAGGGATTTCTGTTTTTCTTGGAAAACTTTTAAATCCATAAATCACCAGTTTTTTTATATAAACCATGAGCTTAATAAGAATTTCAGCTTTTTAAGTATTAATAATTATTGAAGAAGGAGATTATTTTTAAAATAATTTCTGTTGTTTAGTCTTTGAACATGCCTCTTTCCAAGTGCTCCAGGATTTCCTAAATATTCCTTTGTTTTTATGTTTTTTAAAATTAGACTCTAAAAAAGTGCAGGTTTTTGGATCAGAAGTATAACCAGAACCAATTTCTTCTCCATAAAGTTCTCTTAATTTGTCCATTTCTTTTTCTCTTATACATTTTGCTATTATAGAAGCAGCAGATACCTCAACATAGTTTACATCTGCTTTATGTTCTGCATTAATTTCAAGATTTGATAAATTCTCTACTTTGGTTTTTAAATAATCTTTCCATTTATTGATAGAAACAGAAGGACAGTCAATTATTACTTTTATCTTTTCTTTACCATCATTTATTTTGTTAATAACTTCTGCCATTTTAATTGCTTCTAATTCATTCAGATTAATTTTATTTTTATTATAGGAATCTATCTCTTCTGCAGGTATAATAACAAAATCATATTTTACTGATAATTCTTTTATTTTTTCAAATAAAAATTCTCTTCTTTTTTGGGTTAATTGTTTAGAATCTTTAACTCCTAAATTTTTTAATTCTCTTTCGTATTTAGAATCAATTAAACATCCTGCAATTATCATAGGACCAATAACAGGCCCTCTTCCTGCATCATCAATTCCAAGGATTAACATCTAACAAAAAAATCTTGATAGTTTTTAAAGATGATGTTAATAAATTAGTTAATTTTAAAAGCCATGAGAAATTATAATTTGTGTGAGAAATAACGCTAAAATAGCGGGGTAGAGCAGCCTGGAGTGCTCGTCGGGCCCATAACCCGAAGGTCGTGCGGTTCAAATCCCACCCCCGCTATAAGACATTTTGTAATCTCTTTCGAAATTTTGAAAGGTTATTTTTATAATAGAATTTTTATTTAGTTTTCTAAAAGAAGATTTTCTTTAAGTTTTTCAATAATACTCCTATTTTTGCCATCAGGCTTTTAGGTTTTTTAAATGTATGAAGGTTACAATATATCCTACAAAAAGATATCATAAATAAGAAGAAAAATTTCCTTAAGCCCGATGATGAATGCAATTTACTTTAAGGTTTTTATTTAGATATATTTATAATATTCATAAGATATAATTAAATTTATGATTAAACTACGAAAATTTCGAAAAGAAGATACAGAAGTTGTTGCTCTTTTAGTAATGAATACCTATAAACAATTTAATAGTCAAGAATTCATTAAGAAATCTGCAGTACAAGAATACCTTAACTATTATGATCCTGCCAAAAATACAATCCAACAACTTTATGAAAACTTTCTAAGAACACCCATTTTCTATGTTGCCGTTGAGAATAATAAAATAATAGGCATGATTCGTGGAGGGCCTGGAAGAATAATTAATCTATTTGTAGATGGTAAGCAGCATAAAAAAGGAGTTGGTAGATTATTAGTAAGTAAATTTGAATCTGAAGCAAAAAAGCAGAAATCACATGAAATCAAAATAAGAGCATCGTTATACGCAATTCCTTTTTATCAGAAAATGGGCTATAAAAAAACAACCGGTATTCGAAATTTTCACGGATTAAAAGTATACCCTATGAAGAAAGTCCTAAAGTAAACTTCTTCTTGCTCCACTCCTCAACCACGTTGTTACTTCACTATCTCAAATTTTTGCTTCGCAAAAACTTCTCTAAACCCTAATGTTAGATATAATGTTTTGTTCGGTTCGTTGTTGCAAGAATAATAGAAAATATTATAAACTATGGAGGAGTTACAAAAAAATGTCAAAAAATATTGAATCAAGAATAGAATGTTTTCCTCTATCAGGACAGGGAAGTTTTATATTAAAAAAAACTAAAGAAAAAGGTATTTACTTGATGAATTTTTCAGATATTGCATATGAGATTTTAAAATCTACGCAAAGGTTTAATGAAGACGTTTATTCAGAAGGAGATTTTTCAAGTTTTAATTTTAATTCTTTTAAGTATTATGATACAATAGATTCTATAATTAACCATCCTTGTGGGGAAGTTTTAATTTGTTTAGACCAAAAAGAATTATTAAACAAGAATAAGAACTTAGAAATAACATTAAAAAAATCAAATGGTTTCTGTGAAAAAGAAGAAACTAAAAATGGATGGTTTTTATCAAATGAAAAAGAAGAAGCAGAAGAGATTTATAATAAATTAAGGAAGAGAGAAGATGTTTTAATTGTTCCTAAAAAAGAGATTGAGAAGAGTGGGGTTTATAAAAACAAAAAAGAAGCATTGAATTCAGAAGTTTTAAGATTCTTGTTTAAAGACGAATATTTAGAGAAAGAGTTTATTGATTATTTTTTTAAAACTATAGAAAATGAAAAACTAAACCAATATGGTATGCCTATATTTTTTGGAAAAACATATTCAAATATGCCTGAAATAGGAGCCATAAGGATAAGTAATTTCAACTCAAGAGCATATATAATTCGGGGAGGAGATAATAAAAATAGGAGATATTCTTTTTTTGGCAAAATTGTTTAAGATAAGGTTGATAAGTAAAAAATCATAATAGATAATAAAAAGATTTAAAAGTTTTCTTTTATATTTAATTCAAACCCCTCATAGCATAATGGTAATGCAGTCGGCTGTAGACCGGCGTATCCAAGTTCGATTCTTGGTGAGGGGATTTAATGAATTCTTTTTTATATAAAAATTTAAAAATACCAGAAATGTAATAAAGTTATAAAGAGAGGTAATAAAATGGAAGAAATTCCAGAAGATGATATAGATAATATAATCGAGGAATTAGAGCTCGATGACTGACTAATCTAATTTTATTTTATTATTTTCTTTATTCAATTCTTTTTCATTTGTTTTTATTTCTAAAGATAGATTTTCTGCTTTATAAGAATTTATCCAAGCATTTCCTATAGAGATTATTTTACTACATCCTTCGCATAAATCCTCGATATTAAAGGTTTCTATAATTTTATCATCCCCATAAATAAACAAAGTTGAATTATTTGATGAAATTATTCCCATATTTTTAACTGTTGAATTTAAGTCAAGAAATCTTCCATGAACAATAAGTGAAACATTACTTATTTCTAAGTCAGGTAGTGGTGGTATTGAATAAAGATCATTTATATAAGAAATTGCTAATGGATTTATTTTTTGATTACAATTAGTCACATTATACATGATATCCTCTTTATTAATTGAATGATTAAACCCTAATACATGAAAAAGTTCATGGATTACAACATTAGGTTTATCACAATCAGATTTTTTGATTAAATGGATTTCCCCTTTTTTTATAATTTTAAAATCACCAGAAACAGTTATTTCTGTTGGCCCTCCCTCCCCTGCAACATAAAGTTGATTAAAATCTTCTTTTTTTTCTTCACAAAAAATAGAAATTTGTTCTTTGTTTTCAATAGGATAAAATCTCAATACAGATAAGTTCTGGATTATTTGGAAAGATTGAATTACCTCTTGCATTTTATCTTTTTCGCAGTTATAAATTTTATAAGAGATATTTGAAAAGGGAAATCTCATGTTAGGATAAAATAAATTTAATTCTTCAGTACTATTAAACGTAAAATTTGAATCTTTATCATTCCCTAAAAGATTAAATTGTTTATGTTGAAAAGGAGAAAAATATAAAATAAAAAGAAATAAGAAAGTAAATATGATTATTAATAAAATTCCTTTTTTCATTTTAATTCTATCTAAGTAATACTGGTTTAAAATAAAAAGAAAAAAATAAAAAATATATATTTATTTACCAGTCTTCGTCATCAGAAGATTCTTCTTCCTCTTCTTCATCTTCAAAGTCTTCATCATCATCGAATTCTTCTTCAAATTCTTCATCTTCTGAACTTTCTTCAAATTCGTCTTTTGCCATTTTGTTTTTAATGGTTTTAATTAAGTTTTGATAATAAATTCTATTTTTAAATCTTTTGATTTTATTTTTATTATGGTTTAATTTTTCCTTCTTGCCAATCTTTGATTATTAATCTTGCTGTTTTATCCTCATCTATAAAACCTCCTTTTCTTAAAAATCCTTTTTTTCTTCCTAAAGAAGTTATTAATGCTTCTGGATCACCATTAATCTCTTTTGTGTCTAAATTATAATATTTTTCAAGTAGATTAGGATATTCTTTCATGATTTTTAGAACAAATAAATCTGGATTTTTTAAGTTAGTATAATCTCTAGCACCAATTTTGGCTTGTTCAATCATTAAATCATTGTTCATATTAGAATATTTTTCGTCAGGAATAATCCCAGGGCTGTCTAATAGTACTATATCTTTTGTTAAATTTATTTTTATTATTCCTTTTGTAAATCCTGCTTTAGGGCTGACTCCTAAAGAATTTTTACCTGTTAAAATATTGATAAGAGAACTTTTCCCTGTATTTGGATAACCTATTACCCCAACAGTTATTTTGTTTAGATTGGTTTTTTCAGTAATTATTTTTTTAGAGATATTTTTTATTTTTTGTCTTAACTCGTTTATTCCTTTATAATTCTTACAGGATACAAAAACTCTTGGTAATAAAAAAGAAACTTGCCTGTATAACTTTTCCTTATTGGTTACTAAATCAATTTTGTTTAGAACATAGATTATCCTCTTATTTTTTTCTTTTATCTTTTTTTCAATTGTTTTATTCCTAGTTTCTTTAATAAATCTTGAATCTAATAATTCTAAAATGATATCAGATTTATCTATTATTTTTTCAGAGAGTTCTAAATAAGATTCTTTTTCTTTGTCTATATTGTCTAAGTTTCTTATTCTTTTTTTTCCAAATTTTTTGGAAACTTTTGTAAAGCCGACTAATGATTTCATTTTATAGTATAGTTCATTTTATGATATAGTAATAGAATTTAATAATTTAAAAGGTTGATTATTTTAAAATTTTTAATCTACTATCATCTTACCAAGATTACTTAATAATTAATCTTAATCTTGTTCATTATCAAAGTTATCCGCAGAAGTTATATAATCATAAGTTATTTTTGAGATTTTACTAATAAAGTTATCTGCTTGTTCTTTAGTAACATTTTTTGTCATAACACACAACATATAATTCTTATTTTCTATATAAAAGATACCACAATCATGATAAATTCCTAAATTAACATCTTCTCCCCATTTATGAGAAACTTTTACAGATGGTGGAATATCTTTAGTTAATTGAGAATTAAAATCTGTTTCTGTTAATATGGATAAAGCCAATTCTGAAAAAGATCTTTTAAGGTATGTTGAATAGTATAAAGATCTAAAAATGTTCATATACCCTTTAGGAGAGATTGATTGATTTAAATTAGGGTCTATTAAACCCATCATACTTATTGTCATGATATAATCTTCACCATTTAAAAAATTGTTTGTTAACGCTCTTAAAGCAGTATTATCAGAATTTTTAATCATTAGATTAATTAATTCTTTTACAGATATTTTATAACCAACTCCTTTTTTGTATAAGTCTCCAGATAAACTATCAATATCCCTCTCCTCTAATATAACATTTTGAGAAAGGGAAAGCTCTCCATCCTCTATTTTTTTGAGGATTGTTACCATTACAGGAACCTTAAACAAACTTCTTGGATAGAATTCATTTTTTTCATTTATTCCTACCCAAGATCCTGTAAATAAATCTTCAAAATATATTCCAACATTTTCTTTAGGGATATCTTTTTGTATCTCATCTAAAAATTTAGATTTTAGTCCCCAATAGTTTATAGAGGATTTTTTTTGGATGTCTAAAAATTCTTCAGTTTTTATCCATGCAATATTAGGAGATAATAATGAAAAGTTATATGAATGCTCTTTTAAACTTCCTTTTAATTGATTATTCTCTTTAAACAAACTAATTATAAAGATGCTTTCTATTATTAATATTAATAAAGATAGGGATAAAAAAAATTTTAATAAATTGTTTTTTGTAAGATTAAAGAACATGAGTTTGTTTTTAATAAATTTATTTCTCAATATTTAATACAGAAGGGTCTCTATATAAATTTATCTTTAATTATTATAATTTATCCTGATTTGTATTAATATTTCAACAAAATAAATTTAAAAAGATTTAAAACTCTATTGTTAAATGGATTTAGTAGAGGTGTTTAATAATTTAAATTATTTGAATATTTCAAATATTCTTCCTGAAGATATAAAATTTTTTATACTTTTAATTGGATTAACAATCATAATATTTTTTTATGGGCTTTTTACTTGGTCTTTTTATAGATTTCTTTCAAAACGTGATGTTTTAGAATTAAATTTAAACGAGTATAAATCAAACGAATACTCTTTGGGAAAAAAATTTTTAGATGCATTCTTGTATTTTTTAGAGTTCATTTTAATTTATCCTATTTCTATAATTCTTTGGTTTTCTGTTTTGTCTTTATTTTTAATAGTGATATCTAATGGAATAGAAATAAATATGATAATTCTTTTATGTGCTTCAATAATAGCTGCAGTTAGGATTCTATCTTATATTAATGAAAACACATCAAAAGAAATTGCTAAAATAATTCCATTATCTCTTTTAAGTATTTTGATAGTTAGCCCGAATGGGTTTAATCTTTCAAATATAATTGAAAAAATAATACAAATCCCTTCTTTATTTAACAAATTACTCTATTCCTTAATTTTTATTTTTATGTTAGAAGTTGTTTTAAGAATAAATTATCTGATAAAGATATTAAAAGAAAAAAGAGAAAGGGATAAAGAAAAATCAAATTTAATAATGTCTTTTTAAAAATCTTTCAAGTTTTTAGGCTCTTTCTGATTTAATGGATTCGTTAATATTTTTTTTATTTTTTTCAAAAAATTCTATAGCTTCTTTCAATTCTTTATGAGATTTTGCATAATCGTGAATATCTATCTTCTTTTGATAAGCTTCGCATGCCTGAACTAAAGCTGTTGCTCCTGCTCTCGTTCCTTTTGGATGAGCATGAACTCCTGCTCCCATTGTTGTTATAAAATCAATACCTCCCATAATATCTATAAAAGGTTTTAACAAAGTAGGATTCAATCCTCCAGAGATGATTGGGCAACATTTTTTTATTCCTCTCCAAGAATCATCTTGTAATATTAAGTGATGAATAGAATCTTCATGGACTAATTTTATGAGGTCTTTATCTTTCTCAGGAATCTTTCCCCAGTTCTGTTCAAAAAAATGGCCTTTTGAGCTTAAATTTAATATGTTTTTTGCTGCAACAATATCTTCTTCAGGAGAACCTTTCATTTTTCCTACACCTGCTGTGCCAGTGTGAATTCCAGAAGCACCTGCAAGTCTTGCAAATTTGCTTAGTATTAAAACAGAAAAACCTATAGGGTTTTCAGGTCTTGTATAAGCCCCGTGTGAAGCTCTATGAAAATGAATAAAAACATCAGGATATCTTCTTCTTAATGTTTGCAAAGCCATCCAACCAGCAGTAATTCCATCAATTAAAAAAGCGTAACTTCCTTTTTCAAAACCTGCATTTCTTATTAATTCACATCTTCTAATCATCTCATCAAAGTCAGCTGAAGAAACATTAAAAGAATGAACTTTCTTTTTTCCTGTTTCTTTAACTGCTTTATCCATTGCTTTTTTAACATAAAAAACCATTTTTTCATAAGGACAAAAATCTTGGTCAGCTTGGGGTTCATCATTTTTTACAAAATCTCCCCCTCCAACCCAAAAATCATAACAAACCTCAGCATATTCAGAAGCAGTTAATCCCATTTTGGGTTTTATTATTGTTCCTAAAATAGGCCTATTATAAACATTAAGATATTTTCTCATATCATCTAAAGTATAAGAAGGCCCATCATATTGTTCCAACATAGCTGGAGGAAACCAGACATCTAAAAGCTTTAAAGCAATAATCTCTTTCATTCCTAATATATTCCCCACAATATAAGTTAGAATATTCTGGATATTTCCCTTTCTGTCAAATAATCTCCACGGATATGCAATCCAAACTAAATTTCTTTCTAAATCCACTTGATAAACTCTTGCATTAAGTTCCCTTGAAAATTTTGTTTCTGTTTTTACCTTAAAATTTGTTCCTGTAGAAGATTCCGCTGCAACTTCTGCTGCTGCTTGAAAAATATTTAAGTTTTTGTTTGGGATAAGATGAAAAATACAAAGTAAATATTCCCCATTTAAAGGACTTTTCAAATTTAAATTAACATAAGCCTTTTGGTGAGAGTTTAAACTAGTTAATAAGCTTTTTATTACAGAATTGTTTCTCTTTGTTTCAGAGCTCATCCATAATCCCTCTTTATTTTTCTGGTATTATATTAATTAACATCAAGGGGTATATAAAATTAACTTAAAGTTAGTTATTCTTTAATTATTTTAACATTATAAATAAAAATTTCTATTTCAGGAGGATTATTTTTCCAAAAATTTGATGATAGTCCTGCTTTATTAGATAATGAAGATAAAAAATGTTCTGGATTTTTGATTTCATCCCAAACTTGAGGAAGATAAGTAGCGGAAAATTCTTTATATTTAATAAAAATCCCTTTATTTTTTATTTTTTGGAATAATTCATCAAAAGAGTTGTATTCAATTTTTCTAAGTTGTGAGAGTATTGAAATTTCTATTTTTATTTTTGGAAATTCTTTTTTGGACAATGGAAAAAATCTAAAATCATTAAAAGCGGCATTAATTGAATTTTCTATAATTTCTTTCCAAAGAGGTTTTGTTGGGATTAATGAACCTATACAACCCCTTAATTCTCCGTCTATTGTTAATGTAACAAAACAAGATTTCTTTTCAAAAAATTTTTCTTTTATTTTGTTATCAATGTTAAGAGGTTTATTTTCTAGATAAGAAAAAATTGCATTTCTTGATAAATTAATTAATTCTTTTTCCATGTTTGTATTTAAAATATATTCCCAATATAAATATATTTCAGTTTATTTTTTATTCCTATCTCTTTAATCTTTTCTAAGGTTTTTATCGGAGTTATATCCTTATTAATCATATTATAAGCAGGAAAAAAACGAGAGATGTGCCAAGGAATTTCCCCTTTTTTATCTAAATTAAAAATGAATTTTGATAATTTATTCATTTCTTCTAAGTTATCATTAATTCCTGGGATTATTAAAGTTGTTATTTCAATATGAATTCTTTTGGAATAAGCTTCTTCTATTGAAGAAATAACTTTGTTAAGATCTGCACCGCAATATTTATTATAAGTTTTTTTATTAAAAGATTTTAAATCTATATTCATGGCATCAATTAAATTTTTTTTTATAAAATAATTTAAACACTCGTTTGAAAAATATCCATTTGTCACCCAAATATTTTTAAGATTATTTTTTTTAGCGATTAAAGAAACTTCATAAATAAATTCTGACCAAACTGCTGGTTCTGTATAAGTATAAGAAATACTTACACAATTATATTTTAATGCGTTTTTTATTATATCCTCTTTTTTTCTTGGCGTTCCTATTAAAAATCCTTTTTTTGAGATTTGGCTTATTTCAAAATTTTGACACCAAGGACATTTAAAATTGCAACCAACACAAGAAATAGAATAAGTTTTTGAGTTTGGTAAAAAATGATAGATTGGTTTTTTTTCTATTGGGTCTATTGCTTCTGAAATTATTTTATTATAGATTAAATTGTATAAAATACCATTTATATTTTTTCTAACTCCGCATATGCCAAAAGAATTCTTTTTCAATATGCATTTGTGATTGCAATTTAAACATTGAACTTTTTTATTTTCTAATATTTTAAATAAAAAAGCCTTTTTCATAATTATTATAAATAAAAGAAATTTTAATATTTTGTTATGGAAACAGAATGGTATCCAAATAACAAAAAAGAATTAAATCTTTATCTAAAAAATTTGTTTCAAAATTCTGAAGAAAAATTAAAGACAATAAGAATTTTAGAAGATACAGAATTAAGACAATTAAAAAATTTTAATGAAATTCATGGTTTGATAGTTCCACATGCGGGATATTTATTTTGCGGACAGGTTATATCTGATGCTTTTTATTTTTTAGGAAATTTAAAAGAAAAAAATCAAAAAGAAAAATCTATAAAAAAAGAAAAAAAAGCAATAATTTTAGGTACAAATCATTATTTTTATAAAAAAGGTATTTATTCCTATAATAAAGAATATTGGAAGACTCCTTTAGGAAAAATAAGAATAATAAAAAATAATTTTGAAAAGATTGATATAAAAAAAGAACATTCTATAGATAATCAAATTCCCTTTATTCAATTTTTATCATTTAAAGAAATCCTCCCTTTAGTTGTTAATGATTTCACTAATAAAGAAGAAGAATATTTAAAAAAAATAATTAAAGAATTAGGAGGTTTAGGAGAAAATTTTTTGTTGATTTGTTCAACAGATTTATCTCATTTTTTAGACTAAGAAAAAGCAAAACAAAAAGATCTTAAAACAAATGAAAAAATAAAAGAGCTTGATGAAGGATATTTTTTAAATCAAAAAAATGTTGCATGTGGATTTTATCCTTTAATATTAACAATTAGAATATGTAAATCTTTTAATTATAAACCTATTTTAATAAACTACAAGAATTCAGGAGATATTATAGGAAGTAAAGATTCTGTTGTTGGTTATGCAAGTTTTATTTTTTGATTCTTAACAATTTTTTTAATTTTAAAATCTATCCATCCTGATTTTATTGATAAGATAATCATTAACAATGTTAATAAGACCATAATTCCTGAGATTATTAAAAAAGAAAATTTGCTGTTTTGAAATGGAAGTGGAATATTCATCCCGTAAATTCCTGGGATAATCGTTAATGGCATCATAATTGCGGTTAAGACAGTTAGATAGCTTATAATTTCGTTTGTCCTAAGGTTTGTCATAGTTGCATACCATTCTTCAAGGCCGTCAATTCTTTTTAAAATGGATTCATAACCTTCTTTTGTTCTTAAAGCATGATCATAAATATCTTGGAAGTAAGGGATTAACTCTTTTTCTTGTTGATTAGGTTTTAATAAAGTCAAACATAAATCTGTGATAGATTCTGATAAATGTCTTAGTTCTATAAAGAGATTTTCCCATTGGTAGAGCTTAGATAAAAAATCTTTTTCATAAAGATTTAAGGATTCTTTTTCTAATTTTTGAAATTCCTCATTAGTTTTTATTTTTATTCTTAAATAATAATCCACAGTTTTATCTAATATCTCATGCAAAATATAAGACTCTCCTTTAGTTAGAAGAAATTTAATCTGTTTTTCATTTTTAGTTAAATCAGATAAAAAAGTTTCTTCTTCATTTGAAAAAGAGATAATAAAATTCTTACCTTTTATGAAAGAAATATTATAAGTAAGAACATTAAAATTCTCTATATTTTTGATCATTTTAAAAATTATTACTTTATAATCTTCTAAATCCTCATATTTAAAAGAAGTTTGTTCTGAAAGAATGTCTTCTAATGTAGTTGGATGAAT
>CAYQJI010000002.1:0-220 GCA_964417865.1 Candidatus Woesearchaeota archaeon | reverse complement strand
ATACTTCTTTTAAAAAGACTATTTCTTCATTAGACAATGAATGTGCATTAATCCAAATAGAGAAATCTTCTTTTAATAAATAATTTCCTAATTCTTCTTTGGTTATTTTTTGAATTCCATCTTTTGTTCTAAGAAATATTTTTATCATTGAATGAAAAAATAAAAATTATATATAAATTTATCGAGATTTATCTTATAAAAGTAAATAAGATTATTTAAT
>CAYQJI010000001.1:88543-106065 GCA_964417865.1 Candidatus Woesearchaeota archaeon | reverse complement strand
CAGGAGGTTTTCATTAACCGAAGGTTTGGATGCTGGAAGTGTGAGAAACCCGCAGGAGGTTTTCATGCGCAAGCCGGGAATCGAACCCGGACATCGAGATTGGGAATCTCGTATTCTACCAGTAAATTACTTGCGCGTAAGTTAAATGACACTATCTTATTTATATGATTAAAAACGCTAAAATTTAAATTTATTGATTCATTCCAATTAAGATCTAATAAAGATTAGGGTAATTTAAAATATAACATGATAGAACGACAAATTAGATATAATTATAAAACAGAAGTAGGAGAACAAATCTATCTTAGACATAGGTGGATTTTTTGTATTATCAATGAACCAAGAGAAATCCAAAGAATCAGAGAAAGGATTTATCTTGAATTATCGCCAATAGAAGATTTAAGAAATTTATATGAAAGTCAAATATCTAATTCAAGAGGGCTACATTGTGATTTTTTCTCTTTCTCAACAGATAAATTTAAGATAGAAAATCCGAAAAGAGTGTATAATTCAAAAAAGATGTATAAGGATAGAAATCTCCAAGAAAGAGATGATTTGGGTTTAGAAAGATACTTGAATTCTATTTTAAAGGGATAAATTAGGTAAGATTATTATTAAAGAAAAAATAATAAAGAATAAAAAGAATAAACAAATTAAAAAATTATGAAAACAAAAAAATTTTATGTTACAACTCCGATATATTACCCAAATGATATTCCTCATGTAGGCCATGCATATACTACAATAATTGCAGATACAATTTCAAGGTTTTATAGATTAAATGGGTATGATGTTTTCTTTTTAACAGGAACAGACGAACATGGAAAAAAAATTCAAGAAGCAGCAGAGAAGTCAGGAAAAAAACCAAAAGAATTTGTTGACGAATTAATTCCAAAATTTAAAGACGCCTGGAAAAAATTGAATATAGATTATAATAGGTTTATAAGAACAACTGATAAAGATCATGAAAAAGTAGTACAAGAAATTTTACAAAAAGTTTATGATAAAGGAGATATTTACCATGGAGAATACGAAGGATTATATTGTGTTGCTTGTGAGAGGTATTATACTGAAAAAGAATTAGAAAATGGAAATTGTCCAATACACAAAAAACCTGCAATTTTACTTAAAGAAGATAGTTATTTTTTTAGATTAAGTAAATATCAAAAAAAACTTTTAGAATTTTATAAAAAAAACCCAGATTTTATTTTTCCAAAATCAAGAAGAAATGAAATAATCTCCAGGGTAAAGGAAGGCTTAAAAGATTTTAGTATCTCAAGAACAAGTTTTGACTGGGGGATAAAATTACCATTTGATAAAAAACATGTTTGTTATGTTTGGTTTGATGCTTTATTAAATTATTATAGTGCAACAAAAGACAATGGATATTGGCCTGCAGATGCTCATTTAATGGCAAAAGATATAGTTTGGTTTCATGCAGTTTATTGGCCAGCAATGTTAATGTCTGCTAGAATAAAATTACCAAAAAGATTGTTAGTCCATGGTTATTGGACATTCGACAAAGAAAAGATATCCAAATCTAATGGAAAAATTATAAATGTTGATGAATTAATTTCTTTAACAAAAAATCCTGATTCTGTTAGATATTTCTTATTAAGGGAGATGGTATTCGGAGAAGATGGGGATTTTTCTGAAAAGGCTTTAATTGAGAGATATAATGGAGAGTTAGTGAACAAATTAGGAAATCTAGTTTCAAGAGTTTCTGGATTAATTGAAAAAGAAGGTTTAGAGAAATGTGAAAATCTTCTTGTGAAAAAAATGAATATAAAAAAATTTAATGAATTAATACAGAATAATGAATTTGATAAAGGATTGAATGATGTATTTGCTTTTATAGATAGATGTAATGAATATGTGCAACATAAAAAACCATGGGAAACAAAAAACAAGAAAGTTTTATATGAACTTGCAGATTCCATAAGAGTTATTGCAATACTTCTATGGCCTTTTATGCCTACAACTTGTGAAAAAATTGCTAAACAGTTTAATTTTGAGATTAATTTAAGAGGATTAAAAACGCCTTTAAAAATATCAAAGATAAAAAAAGGAGAACACCTTTTTTCTCCAATAGAATATAAAGAGAACAAAGAAAATTCTGAAAGGGAGAATAAAAAAGATTTTCAAAAAAATGAGGACAATGAAAAAATTAATAAACAAGAGATAATTCATAAAATAATGGAAGGAATAGCAGAAGTTGATTTTTCTGATTGGCAAAAAATAGATTTAAGAGTTGCTCAAATAAGAGAAGTTGAAGATATTCCTAATGCTGATAAACTTTGGAAATTAAAATTAGACGTAGGGGAATTAGGAGAAAGAACAATCTGCGCAGGAATAAAACAATTTTACAAAAAAGAAGAATTGATTAATAAAAAAATAATTTATTTTACTAATTTAAAACCAAGAATTTTAAAAGGTGTAGAATCTCAAGGAATGTTATTAGCTGCAACAAATCCAGATCACACTAAAGTTATATTAATCTCTCCAATTGATAATAATGCTGAAAACGGAATGAAGATAAGTTAAATTTCTTAAAATTTTTATTCTAATAAGTTCATTCTTTGTAAAATTCTTTTAACTAATCTTTCTTTATCTTTATCAGAATCATAATAGACTCCGATTAATCTTGCTGCAATCTCTTTATAAGCTCTTGCTGCATAACTCTTAGGATGACTATGAACAACAGCATCTTTATGATTTAGTGATTTTTTGACACTTATATCCTCTGGAATCATTCCCAAAATAGGAATTTCTAATAATTCTTTCACATTGTCAGGTTGCATTTCAATTTTATCTTTTCTCACCCTTGTAACAATCGCCCCTAAAATTTTTTTCTTAAATTTTTCTGCAACTTTTATTACTTTTAAAGCATCTGTTATTGCAGGCAATTCTGGGTTTGTAACAACAATAATCTCGTCTGCAATTTCCAAAGTATTAAGAGTTTCTTTACCTAATCCTGCAGAACTATCTACTAGTACATATTCTGAAAAATTTTTTAATTCATTTTTTATTAATTTCAAATTTTCTGTTTTTATTTTATTTAATTCTTTTACTGATAAAGAAGAAGGCAATACTTTAATTCCTGATTTATGAACATAAATAGATTCAATAAGTTTAGCTTTTCCTGAAAGTACATGATTTAATGTGACAGGAACTTCTGGAGAATTTAAATAGATACCAATATTTGGGGTGGTTAAATTACCGTCAACAATTAAGACATCTTTACCAAAATGATTTATGGCAGCAGCAAGATTTATTACAGTTGTGGTTTTTCCAACACCCCCTTTTCCAGAAGTAATGACAATAATTTTTTTCATGTTAAGAAGAAAGAAAAGCTTTTACTTTATTTACATATTTATCCATCAAATCAGCATATTGTTTTAATTTTTCTAGATTAACATCAATTTCTTTGCCTTGATAAAATATTTTTAAAGTCACATTTTTTCTAAACTCCCCGATACGTTCTGTTCTTAATTCTTTTAATTTTCTGAACATTTCATATAAAGAGATAACTTCTAAAAAGTCCTTATCTTTACCAAACAATTTTTTTATTTCATTAATAGAAGATATAGGATTGGTAGGAATAGAAGAAATCTTTTTCTTTTTTTTAGCATGAATTAAAATTTTCTCAATACTCAATTCAATTAATCTCCTCCATCTTATAAGTAGATTCATAATAATATCACAAGTTTTTGTATACTTTAAACTAACATATAAAAGATGGTCTGCACTGATTTTTTCTTGGATTATTTCTTCCATTTTATTACCTCAGAAGTAAAGATATTAAACACACTCTTATTTTTATACTTATCTCTTCTAAATGGATTATTTTGATAATTTTAAAATTGCTTCTGCTAAATCCCCTGTCTCTCTCAAAATTGTTTCTGCCTCCTTTTTTGAACAATGAGTTTTTTCGATTATCATTTCTATATCTTTTTCATCAAATTTTTCTTCTAAAACCTCTCCTGTGATTTGAAAAGATTCATTTCCCTGGATTTTTATTTTTAATACTTCTGGATTATTGATGATTAATCTACCTCCTTCTTTTTTTTCAATGATTACTTTTTCAGCATCTATCTCCGATTGAGTTAATCCCATCTGTTTCATTAAAGATTGCATTTTTTTTGGATCTATCTTAGGAATCATTTTTATTTAAAAAAAAAGTTTAAACTAACTCTAAAAAGAACTATGACTATTATAAAACCAATAACCTGAGAAGGTTTTAAATCTAGCTTAGATTTTGTTGTATCTTTAAATCTTGTTAAACCCCCAATTCCTGAAGGTAAATTTAATGTATTATCTGCCATTATATAAATAAAAAGATAAGGTATTTAAAAGTTTCTTGATATATTTTATTATGGAAGAACAAAACCCTTATAAAGAAATAGAAGAAGAATGCAAAAGATTATGGGAAAAAGAAAAAATTTACAAATTTGATATAAAAACTAAGAAAAAAATTTATTCTGTTGATACCCCTCCCCCAACAGTTTCAGGAAAAATGCATATAGGCCATGCTTGTTCTTATAGTCAACAAGATTTTATAATAAGATTTAAGAGAATGAGAGGATATGAAGTATTTTATCCATTTGGAACAGATGATAATGGTTTACCAACAGAAAGACTTGTAGAAAAGACAAATAATATACAATCTAAAAACTTCTCAAGAGCTGATTTTATAAGAATTTGCATGGATTTTTTAAAAAAAGAACTTCCAAATTTTGTTCAAGATTGGAAAAATATAGGAATAAGTTGCGATTGGGATATAACTTACTCTACAATTGATGAGAATTCAAGAAGGATTTCACAATGGTCTTTTTTAGATTTATACAAAAAAGGGAGAATCTATAGAAAAGATGCTCCTGCAATGTGGTGTCCTGAATGTAGAACAGGAGTTGCTCAAGTAGAAGTTCAGGATAAAGAAATTGATTCTTATTTTAATGATATTTTATTTGAATGTGAAAATGAAAAGATAAAAATTGCAACAACAAGACCAGAACTTTTACCTGCATGTGTTGCTGTTTTTTATCACCCAGAAGATGAAAGATATAAGAAGTTTAAAAATAAAAAGGCGAAAGTTCCTTTATTTAATTTTGAAGTTCCTATCTTAGAAGATAAAAGAGTTGATAGAAAAAAAGGGACAGGAATAGTTATGTGTTGTACATTTGGGGATCAAACAGATATGGAATGGCAAAAAGCATATAATCTCCCAATAAAAACTGCAATAGATTCTGAGGGAAAAATGACTGAAATAGCTGGAAAATATCAAAATCTTTCATTAAAAGAAGCAAGAAAATCTATACTTGAAGATTTGAAGAAGAATAATCTTTTAGTTTCTCAAACTCCTATAAAACATTTTGTAAATGTACATGAAAGATGTGGAACACCAATAGAATTTATAAAAAGTAAACAGTGGTTTGTAAAATATTTGGATTTAAAAGAGGATTTATTAAAATGGGGAAAAGAATTAAATTGGTATCCAGAATTTATGAGGCATAGATATGAAAATTGGGTTAATGGTTTACAATGGGATTGGCTTATCTCTAATCAAAGATATTTTGGAGTACCTTTTCCTGTTTGGTATTGTAAAGAATGTGGAAATCCGATCTTTGCAGATGAAAAACAATTGCCTGTTGATCCTCTTAAAGATAAACCATTAATAAAATCCTGTCCAAAATGTAATTGTAAAGAGTTTATTCCTGAAACAGATGTTCTCAATACTTGGTTTACTTCTTCAATGTCTCCTTTGTTAGCAACAGCCTCCATTAAAGATGAAGAAACAAGAAAGAAACTTTTTCCAATGGATCTTCGCCCTCAAGCTCATGAGATTATTTCATTTTGGTTATTTAATACTTTATTAAAATCAAGACTCCATTTTAAAAAAAATCCTTGGAAAGATGCTGCTATCTCTGGATTTGTAACATTAAAAGGAGAAAAAATGGCAAAAAGTAAAGGAAATGTAATTTCACCTCAAGAGGTAATGGCTAAGTATGGTTCAGATGCAGTTAGATATTGGGCAGCTTCTTCAAAATTAGGTGAAGATTTTGACTATCAAGAAAAAGACATAATCACAGGGAAAAAGTTTGTTAATAAAATATTAAATGCTGCGAGATTTATCTTTATGAATTTAAAAGATTATAAAAATCAAAAACCAAAAGAAATCAAAGAATTAGACAGATTAATTTTAGAGAAATTAGATAAAATTATTTTATTTTCAACAGAAAATTTTGAAAAATATGAATACTCTAAAGTAAAAAGTGAAATAGACAACTTTTTTTGGAGAGATTTCTGCGATAATTATTTAGAGGTAGTTAAAAAAAGAATTTATCAAGAAAAAGGAGATGAAAAAATTTCTGCACAATATACCCTTTATCAAATTTTGTTCAATATAATAAAATTATTTGCACCTTTCACCCCATTTGTAACTGAAAAAATTTATCAAGATTATTTTAAAAAAAAAGAAAAAGAAAAAAGGTATACATTTATGTAGATGGCCAGAAAAAATTATAGATATAAAAGATGAAAAAGAGAGAAATAAAGATATTAGTAAATGGGAATCCTTTTTAGAACTAATTAAAATGATAAGACAAGAAAAATCTAATTATAAAAAACCAATGAATTCTGAAATAAAACTTTCTATAATTGAAGAACAATATAATTCTTTTAAAAATATGTTAGGTGATTTGAAAGATGTATCAAATGCTACAGAAATAAAAAAAGGCATCTTTAAAGTAGAGTTTATATAGGATTATTTAATTAAACAAATATGGCAATGATTACCAGAGAACAGTTAGAAGAACTTTTAATAGAATTAGAATCTCACAAAGGAAGGCATACTGAATTTATAACGGTTTATATCCCTTCTGATTATGATGTAAATGCTGTACAAAGACAATTAGAAGGAGAAAAATCTACTGCAAAGAATATCAAATCGACTACCACAAGAAATAATGTTATAGATGCTTTAGAAAAAATAATAAGATACTTAAAATCATTAAAAAAAACACCTGAAAATGGGTTAGCTGTTTTTGCTGGGAATGTTTCTAAAGTTGAAGGACAATCTGATTTAAGATTATGGGATGTTGAACCAATACAACCATTAAAGATAAGGATGTATAGATGTGATAAAGAATTTGTTTTAGATCCCTTAAGAGAAATGTTAGAGGTATCAGAAGTTTTTGGTTTGCTTGTTATGGATAGAAAAGAAGCTACAATAGGATTATTAGAGGGTAAAAGAATAGAAGTTTTACAAAAAATGACTTCAGGGGTTCCTAGTAAGATAAGAGCAGGAGGCCAAAGTTCTCAAAGATTCCATAGGATCACAGAAGGTTTAACAAAAGAATTTTATAAAAGAATTGCAGAAGAAATGAAAAAAATATTTTTTGAAATGAAAAAATTAAAGGGGATTATTGTTGGGGGGCCAATACCTACAAAAGATGAATTTTTGGATGGAGGTTATTTAATTTCAACTCTTCAAGAAAAAGTAATAGGGAGAGTAGACATAGGAGGAAGCGATGAATCGGGATTAAAAGAGTTAGTAGAAAGATCTAAAGAGTTACTTGCAAATCAAGAGATTGTATATGAAAAAAATCTTTTAACAAAATTTTTTGAGAATTTAGGACAAAGACCAGAATTAACAGCTTACAAATTTGAAATAGTAAAAAAAGCATTAGAGTATGGGGCAGTTGAAATTCTTATTATCTCAAAAAATTTTGACAAAGAAAAAGCAGGAGAATTAATTGAATTAGCAAAATTAATTGATTCTAAGGTAGAAATAGTTTCTTCTGAAACAGAAGAAGGAGAACAATTTTTAAATCTCTCAGGAATTGGTGCAATTTTAAGATTTAAAATAGGATAAAATGCAAACAAGCAAAACAATAAAAGAAATTGACGAAGCGAAAGAAGTTGAAGATTTAAAAAAAATAGAGGCAGTTTTATTTGTAAGTGCTAGATTCTTAAAAATTCAAGAATTAATTTCCTTAACAGATTTAAATCCTATTATAATAGAAGAATTATTAGAAAAACTTCAAGAAAAATACAATAAAGAAGATTCTTCAATAGAAATAATAAAAAAGAATGATATGTGGAAAATGGATGTAAAACCAGAATATTATTATATAATAAATAAGTTAGCAGGAGGAAAATCAGAATTTTCAAAAGCAGAACAAGAAACTTTAGGGATTATTGCATACAAACAACCCATAAAACAATCTGTGATAATAAAAATAAGAGGAAATAAAGCTTATGACCATATTAAAAGATTTTTAGAATTAGGGTTAATTAAAAAGAAAAAACTCGGTCATACCCATGAGCTTTCGTTAAGTGAAGATTTTTATGATTATTTTAGCATTAGTGAAAATGAAGAAAATAAAGTTAATCTTAAAGAGAAAACAAAGGAAGAATAAAAAATGGAATTATTACCAATTATTTATCTAAGTTATATGTTTGTTTCAATGTATTTTTTATTTTTATTTTTATTTTTATATTTTTTAAATAAAAAAAGATTATTTGATTACCCGGAATTAAAAAAGAAGTATAAAGTTTCATTTATTATTCCTGCATATAATGAGGAAAAAACAATAAAAGAAACACTAGAACACATTTTTAGTATAGATTATGACAATATTTCCCAAGTTATTGTAGTAAATGATAATTCAACTGATAAAACAAAAGAAATTGTAGAATCTCTAAAAAAAGACCATAAAAATTTAATCTTAATTAACAATAAGAAAAATTTAGGGAATGCAGCAAGAACAAAAAATGTTGGTTTAAAATATGCTAATGGAGAAATAATCGCTTTTGTTGATGCAGATAGTTATCCTGCGAAGGATAGTTTAAAAAAAATGTTAGGTTTTTTTGAAGATAAAAAAGTTGGAGCAGTAACTTGCCCAATTTTGGTAAAAAATCAGAAAAATATTATTGAAAATATGCAAGAATTAGAGTACAAAACAATAGCAACAACAAGAAAATTACTAGGATATTTAGATTCTATATATGTAACCCCAGGCCCACTCGCCCTTTATAGAAAAAAAGCTTTAGATGAAATAAACGGGTTTGATGAAGAAAATTTAACTGAAGATATTGAAATAACATGGGATTTAACAAAAAATAATTGGAAAAGAGAAATGTCTCTTTCAACTCAAGTAACAACTACTGTTCCAGACAATTTAAGGGATTGGTATAAACAAAGGTTAAGATGGACTTTAGGAGGATTACAGTGTATTGTCAAATATAAAAAGGAATTTTTAAAAAAAGGGATTTTAGGGATTTTTATATTGCCTCTTTTTATTTTACAATTCTTTTTAGGGGTTATTGGTGTAGGGGTATTCTTATATCTTTTAATAACAAGAGTTGTATCAAATTATATTTTTGCAAAATAT
This sequence comes from Candidatus Woesearchaeota archaeon, assembly GCA_964417865.1. Classification (GTDB taxonomy): domain Archaea; phylum Nanobdellota; class Nanobdellia; order Pacearchaeales; family GW2011-AR1; genus RBG-13-33-26. The sequence continues at coordinate 96,670 of CAYQJI010000001.1, read as the reverse complement.
GCAATACCTGCAAATGTGCCTTTATTAACACTAAATGATTTTTTTATTACACCTAGTTTTTTAGATTATTTAGGGATTATTCTTTTTGTTTCAGGGTTTATATTTACCTTATTAGTGATTGCGATTATAGAAAAAATTGAATTAAAAGAAGTTTTAAAAAAACAAAAATTAAGAGTAATTCTTAGTTATTCTTTATTCTATTTATCTTTATACCCCTTAATAACAATAATTGCAATATACAAATATTTTAAAAGAGAAAAAAGATGGAGATAATATGATAAAAAATCAAAAAATAATCTTTTTATATGCATTAATCTTAACAGTAATTGTTTTTAATTTTGGAATTTTTATGGGTTATATGTTAGAAACTTCTAGAATAAATAAAATAAATGCAATTTATTTAAATGATGAATTAAGTCTTTTAGATCAAATTATTCAAAAAAGTTCTATAGATAAAATAAATGCAAGTTGCGAGGCTTTAATAAAAGAAAATATAAAATTTGCAGATAGAATCTATGAAGAGGCCTTAACAATTGAAAGATATGAAAACGCGAATAGAATCAATAATGAAATAATATTTCAACACAAAAGAATTGATTTATTAAGAACCTTTTTTCTTATGAATAGTTTAGAAATAAAGGATAGATGTAATTCAAATTATAATATAATTGTTTATTTTTATCAATATAATAATCCTGATATTCAAAAAAGTTCAAAACAGAGATTTTTTTCTGAGGCTCTTATGAATATAAAACAAAAATATGGGTCTAATCTTATGCTAATTCCATTATCCGGTGATAATGATATCCCTTCTATAAATTTAATAAGAGATAGTTACAATATAACTCAATTACCCTCTATTTTGATAAACAGAAAAACCGTATTAACAGACATAAAATCTATAGATGAGATTGAAAAATATCTTAATTAGACACAATAGTTTAGTATAGAAATATTAAAAAAGGGTAAAATAATAAGAAAAGCATGGAAAAATGTTATAAATGTGGGACTTCTTCAGAAAAAGCAAAATTATATGATGTTATAAGTAAAAAAGGTATTGTTAAAATTTGTGAAAGGTGTAATTCTTTTGAAAAACTGCCTTTGGTAAAAAAAGTAGATTCTAACAAAATCTTAGAGGAGGTTAATAAAAGGCCTCAAACTTATCAAGAAAAGTTTGATAAAAAATTTTCAAAAAAAGAACCAACATTAAGGGATTTAATTGATAAAAAGAGAAATGTAGAAAAACAGGAAAACCCTGAAGATTTAGTAGATAATTTTTATTGGGTTATCAAGAGAATAAGGAGATTAAGAAAAATAACTTTAAGCCAATTATCAAGAGAGATTAATGAACCAGAAGAAACTTTAAAGATGTTAGAAGAAGGGATAATCCCCAATGGGGTTTATAGAATAGTAAATAAAATAGAGGATTATTTTCATATTAATCTAAGAAAAAAGGGTCATGAAAGAGAAGATATACAAAATAAAAAAAGAGTTATTTTGGATAATTCCTTAATTAAAGGGGAAGAAGACAAGATAGTTGTGGTAAATGAAGACGAAGATATAGAAAAAAAAGAAAAACAAGAAGAAAAAGAAAGTTTCTTCTCAAGGATTCTTAAAAGATTGAATAAAAAAAAGAAAGAAGAAAAAGATAGTGAAGATAATATTGAAAATGAAGAAATAGAAAAATCATTAAATGATAAGAATTAAGATTAAACAAAATCTTTATAAACTAAATTAAAGATTTCTTTTTATGGAAATAAAAATTTTAAGGGAAAATAAGAATGAATTAGAAGTAGAGTTAGATAGTCTTTCTATTGCTGAAATTTTGAGAGTTTATTTGAATAAAAATGATGATGTCAGTCTAGCTGCCTGGAAAAAAGAACATCCAACAAAAAAACCAGTTTTGTTTGTAAAAACAAAAAAGGATGATGTAAAAAAGGTTGTAGAAAAAGCAGTTTTAGAAATAACCAAAGACTTAGAAAAAGTAGAAGAAGACTTTAAAAAAATGAATTAGATTATTCTTGAAAATCAATTTCATTTTTAATTATGGATTTAGACAAATCTTTCTCTTTTACATTTTTAAGATTTTTTTGAAAATCCCCAATAAATTTTGTCATTTCATCAATTAACATTTTTTTTAATTCCCCACTTAAAATTTTTCCTTTTTTGTAATCTTCATAAATTTTTTTAGATTTTTCTTTATCAAAAAAGAATTTAGATAAATATTGATAAGCAACATCAACATCAGGATTTCCTCCAAGTCTTCTATGTTCTTCAATTGTTTTCTGACCTCCGCTAAATGCTTTATTAATTTTTTTGCTTATTGTTTTGATATCTTCATTAAAAAATATTCCATTATCCTTAGATTTAGACATTTTTTCTCCATCTAAACCAGGCATAAAAGATAGATGCAAGATTGATGGTTTCTCATATCCAAAAAGAGGAGCAATATCTCTGCAAATTCTTATATGTGCATCTTCATCGGGCCCTATTGGAACAAGAACGTGTTTTATTTTAAATTTAAATTGAGGGAAGAGTATATGAGCAGATTGTATTGAAGGATAAAAATACAAACCAATATTATCTTCGTTTTTATACCCATAAGTAGCTTTTACTTCTGAAAGATTTATTTTTTTAGATAATTTTATAGCAAAATTGTATATATTGGTATAGATTTGATCAATTATAAAATAAGTTTTTTTAGGATCAAACCCATAGGCTAATAATTCTTTTGCAAGTTCTAAGGCATTTTTTAATGCTTTTTCTTGATTATTTATCTTGTTTGAGACATAACTCTCATCATCAGAAATAGGAATAAAAACAGGGATATTATATTTTTTTTGAAAGTAAAGATTAGTATCAAAAACAGCTTTATGTCCTAAATGGAGTGTTCCTGATGCATTTATCCCTGAAACAATTGCGCATTTTTCCTCTTTTTTTAAAGCATTAAAAAATTTGTCAAAATCTCTATGAGAATATATAATATTATTGCTAAAAGTATAAAAATCAGGCATTTCTTTCAGAGTAGAAACTCTTAATGCTCCAAATTCCTTCACTAATTTTTCATTATCCTCTAATAATTTATTATCCATGAATTATTAAAATAATCTTAGTTTATAAGTTTTAATTTTATAATAATCCTTATTAATCTTGAAAATTTCTTTATTTGATGATAAAAAGATTAGAAAAAATATCAACAGGAAGTTATGATTTAAACAAATGGCTTTATGGGGGTTATGAGAGAGGAATAATAACTATGATAGTAGGACCTCCTGGTAGTGGAAAAACAAATTTTGTTATTTTAGCAACAGCAAGTCAAGCAAAAAAAGAGAAAAAAGTATTATTTATAGATAGTGAAGGAGGGTTTTCACCAGATAGAATAAAACAGATAGGAAAAGAAGATTATGAAAAAATTTTAGAAAATATTTTTTTAATTGAAATAAGGAATTTTGAAGAACAAAAAGAAACAATAAAAAATTTAGAAAAACAACTTCAAAAGAATAAATTTGATTTAATAGTTATAGACAGCATGGCAATGCTTTATCGATTGGAATTAGCTCAAGCTTCTTATGAAGAAAAAGACAAAGAAAAAGTAAAAAGAATAAACAAAGAGATAGTAGAACAAATGAAAATTCTTTCAGAGATTGCAAGAAGAGAGAAAATAGCAATTTTAATAACAAACCAGGTTTATCAAGATTTTTTATCAAAAGAGGAAATAGAAAAAGGAGTAGAAAAAGAAACTTATATTGTAGGAGGAGATTTATTTCAATATTGGAGCAAATGTATAATAGAACTAAAAAATGAAAAGGGAAAAAGAAAAGCTTTTTTATTAAAACATAGAAGTCTACCTCAAAAAGGAATATCATTTGAAATAAAAAATGAAGGAATAATCAAAAAAGGATGGGTTTAAAATAAAAATGTATAAGAATCTTGAAAAAAGAAATGAAAAAAATCTTTTTTAAATTTTAATAAAGAATTAATTTTTGGGGAAATTGGTGCTTTTTTGGGGCAAATTTTTTAAGTTTATCTCTATCTTATATATATTCTTCATCAAGAATTATTCCATTTGTTGCAGTTATTGGCGTACTTTTAGGATCTAGTCTTTTTTGGATAATCCTTAGAGTTTATGATCAAACAAGAGGGGGATATTTTTCAATAAAAAGATTTTCCTCAGATCTTCTTTATTTTAGCCCAGTAGCATTTATAATTTCTTTATTAACTTATTATCCCTCTATATTCTTGATTTCTCGTTATTTTTTGATACATAAAAAATTTGAAATATACTCTGTTTTTATCTCTCAGATTTTAGGATTTTCATTTTTTTTAATTTTAATAAATATATATCGTTTTTTACTTATCAAACTGAAAAATAAAAGATTATAAGTATTTTAATGCTCCAAAATACGGGATAAGATGGAAAAAGATAAAGATATAAAATTTGAGAAAATAAGAAAAGAAACAGGAGTAAGTTTTAAAAATAAAGAATTTGAGAAAATTTCTTTTTTAGACACAAATTCTCCACCAAGTGTTTTTATAGGAAGCAAGTTAAAATATCCCCAAGTGAATATTGGCATTTTAAGCCCATTTAAAAAAGAAGAAAATTCTTGGATGTATGATAATCCAAAATATTGGGCAGAAAATGAATTTAACATTTCTGAGGTATTAAATCTTAGAAATAATCTTATAAACTCAAGGTTTAAATCCAATGTTAAGTCTGATTCAACCAATAAAAAGTTTGTAGAAATAGCTAAAGAAATAGCAATTTCTTCTAATCAAGTGGATTTAGAAATAAAACTTAAGAATAAGATGAAGCAAATAGAATCAAAAGATAGGGTTCTTATCCCACATGGAGTAAATGCAAGTTTAGAAGATGCAAAAATTGTAGGGAATATAAAAGTAGAAAAAAAAGTAGATTCAGTAATAAATGATGAATTAAAAACAACAGAAGCTATTAATATTTTAAATAAATCCGGAATAAATGAATATTCTATAAGTAAAATATTAAGCGTTGGTGTTTTAGGATTAAAAAAGAATAAAAAATTTGTTCCAACAAGGTGGAGCATAACTGCCACAGATGATATAATTGGAAAAGGATTAATAAATAAAGTTAAAGATTACAAAGTTATTGAAGACTATGAACTCCATTTTGGAGAATTTTTGGGTAATCAATATTTAATCATGCTCTTCCCAGAAGTTTGGGGATATGAATTATTTGAAATTTATCTACCAAAAAGTTCTTGGAATCCTTCTGATAATATAAAGGCTTCAACAGATTATGAAGGAAATTCTGGAAGGAAAGAATATGCTTATGAGACTGCAGGAGGGTATTATGCTTCAAGACTTCCTATTTTAACTTATTTAGACTCAATCAAAAGACAAGCTTCAGTTTTAGTTATAAGAATAGAAACACCAAGCTATTGGGCTCCTTTGGGTGTCTGGGTAGTTAGAGAAAGCGTAAAAAAAGCAATGAAAAGGAATATAAAATTTTCAGATGAAAAAGAATTTATTGAGAATTCAATAAAAATTGGTAAGATAAAATATAATTTAGACATTTCTTTTTTGATAAAAAAAAGCAAGATAATCCACAAGAAGAAAGAACAAAAAAAATTAAATTATTTTTTTAAAAATTAAAAAAAGGAAGGGGGAATTTTAATCCCCTAATATTTAAAAATAAAAATAAAAAAATTAGGAAAAATTATTTCTCCTTACTTTTTTTTCTTTGTTGTTTTTTTAGCTGCTTTCTTTTTAGCTGCCATATTTAATCACCTCCTTATGAATTATAATAATTTATTTAGGGTTAATAAGTATTTAAATTTATTTATTTTTTAAGAAAAATTTTTTGATAATAATAATTTTTATCAGATTTTATCGACGGAGAAATTTTTTAGAATTTTTTATTTTTGATTTATATTTTTTTTATAATTTTCTATTCTTTCTTTATTTATCTCACATTCTGGATTAAAACAAAATACCCAAGGCTTTTTTCCTTTTTTTAATAACATCAGCATTGGAAATCCGCAATGTTCGCAAATTTTGTCTGTTTTTTTAATTAAACCATTTGGAGGTAATGAGTAAGTGTTTTTACATTCAGGATAATTATCACAAGCTACGAAATATTTTTTGTTTTTTGTAGAATAAGTTATTTTTAAGTATCCTTTTTTACATTTTGGACATAGAATAATTTTATTATCTTCTTTTTCTTTTTCCCAAGATTTCTCCTCTGCTTCGAGTAATTCTCTTCCTATCTTTAATAAATTCGTATTAAATTCTTGGATTATTTGGATTATAGAAGATTTAGCTTCTTCAATAATTTTTTGTTGTTTTTCAAAAAGATTTTTTTTCGAGTTAAGGATTTGATCAATCTCTTTTTCAAAATTTCTTGTTAACTCTTCACTTATTATCTCTTTAGAATATTTTTCCAAAGTTTCTATAAGAGAGATTCCTAAAGGTGTAGCCTCTATGCTCTTATCTTTTATATAACCTCTGTCATATAATGTTTCTATTATTGCTGCTCTTGTAGCTTTTGTGCCAAGATTTCTCTTTTCTAACTCAGAAACAAGAGAAGCAGGAGAATATCTTTTTGGTGGTTGGGTTTCTTTCTCTTCTTTTTTTAGATTTATAATTTTTGCTAATCCGTTTATATCAGGCAGTTCTGATTCTTTAATCTTGTAAGGATAAATTTGAAGCCAACCCTTTGTTTTTATTTCACTTCCCTTAGCAGAGAACGAAAGATTATTCCCCAATTCTTTAATGTCCAAAGGAATGCTAATAGTTTTTATATCAATAACAGCATTTTCACAGAATAAAGAAATAAATCTTTTAACAATTAGATTATATAATTTTTCCTCATCTTCATTCATTATTTGAAATTCTCCTGTCGGATAAATAGAAGGATGAGCAGGATCAGAATGTTTACCTTCAATAGGTTTTTCTCTTTTGATTAATGAAGAAAAATTAAATTTTTTATTTAATTTTTCTATAATTGTTTTATAGTCTATAGAAGAAGGAAGTTTTTGACTAGAAGTCCTTGGATAAGAAATCAATCCATTTAGATATAAAGATTGAGCTATCTGTAAAGTTCTAGCAGGGGTAAAACCATATAGTCTATAACTCTCAAGTTGAAGTTCTGTAAGATTAAATGGAGGATTAGGTTCTAAAATATCCTGTTTCTTTGATGTATGAACATTAACTTCTTTATTTAAAAGGTTATCAAAAAAGATTAATTCTTTAGGATTAAAAATATCTTTATTCAGTTTAAAATCAATTTCTTTGTTTTTATCTATGTTAATTATTATTTGCCAATATTTTTTAGGAATAAATTCCTTGATTTGCTTTTCTTTTTTCACAACAAGATTAAGCGTTGGCCCTTGAACTCTACCTATTGACATCTTTTTGAATCTTCCTGCTTCTTTAACTGCTCTCATTAAAGCTCTTGAAAGATTAATCCCATAAAACCAATCAAGATAATGCCTTGATTCTCCTGCAATAGCTTGACCAAGATTAATATTTTTTTCTTTATTTTCATAAGATTCATTAATTTCTTTATTTGTTAAAGTAGAAAATTTCATTCTTTTAGCATTTTCTTGACCACAGAGAAATCTAATTATATTATACCCTATAACTTCTCCTTCAATATCATAATCTGTAGCGATTATAATTTCAGAAGCTTCTTTTGCCAATTTTAAGATTGTGTCATAATATCTTTTAGTAAAATCTCCTTTTTTTAATAAATAATTTGGGAACCAAGAAACATTAAAAGTAGGAATTTCTACTTTTTTATTTATTTGTCCTAAAGAAAATAAATGACCAACAGCGCATGCAACAAAAATTTTTTTATTGTTTCTTTTCACCTCATAATAAGGAACATTATTAAAAGAAAGTTTTTTAGACTTTCCTAAAGATTCTGCTATCTTTAATGCTGCTTGGGGTTTTTCTGTTATTATTAATTCATATCCTTCTTCTTTTAGTTTTATTTTTGGGATTTTGTATTCTATTTTTATTGAATTTCCCTTAGATTTATTATTCTTATTAGTTTTAAGATTATGAGATTTAGAAATTTCTTTTTTTATATTAGAATTCTTATTTTTTTTAATAGAATTTTTTATTTTTTTATTAGATAAATTCCCT
>CAYQJI010000001.1:13287-88513 GCA_964417865.1 Candidatus Woesearchaeota archaeon | reverse complement strand
TAAAGTTTCAACTTTTAATTGTTTGGGTTTATACTCTTTTTCAATAGCAAATTTTAAATTATCTTCATCAACAGGAAAAAAATTTTCAACAATTTTTTCTTCTCTTGATTTTTTTTGTTTTCTCATAATTCAATCTATTAAAAAGACTATTTATAAGTTTTTAATATAAAAAATAAAAAGGAATAAAAAGAGATTAGAAAAACTAAATCTCGAATATTTTTTCCTTTTTTGAAACATTTATTATTTTTGTTTTATTAAATTGTTCTTCTAAACCTCCAACTTCATGTAAATGAGCAGATATCAAAAAATCAGGCTTAAATTCTTTTAAAGCTTTGTATATGTTCTTACTCCCTTCTATCCCTGTAATTTTTTCTGATTTTCCTCCTTTATGATGCATGTGCGTGACCATAATCTTTTTTGTAAGATCTTTTATTTGAGAATGACCCTTTTTTAAAAGAGAAAAAATTTCTTTTTCATTAATAAAATAAGGCCCAACATCTGCCCAACCAGCTCCAAAAACTCCTAGATCTTCTTTTTTAAAAGAATTTCCATGTATATTTTTTATTTGATAAATCTTACTTAAATAATTTATCAATTCATTTGATTCATGATTTCCAGGGATTATTAAAACATCTTTCTTTGTTTTGACTAATGGCCCAATTAAATCTTCTGAAGAAATTTCAAAAAAAGTTAAATCTCCAGCAATTATAATTAAATCCACTTTTTCTTTTAATGCTTTTTCTGCTAATCTTTTGACTAGCCCTTTATCTCCGTGGATATCCCCAATAGCCATAATTTTTGTTTTTTTTGACATAATAACTTATAAAAAAGATAAAATAAATAATTTTTATTATTTATAAAACCTTGTGTGGCAACTATAAAGTAGGTACTTCCAAAAGATTTAAAAGGATAGTATCATCTGAATATATACATTTCAAAAGATAAAATGAAAAACAACTTTGATATCTTTTTTAGAAGAAAGCCAGCTTTAATGTTGGTTTCTTTGAAGAAAAACACAAGAGTTAGATATGGCAGTGTTCTTGCAAAAGAAGTAGACTGTACCTATAGCCATGCAGTAAAAATTCTGCAAACCTTAGAAGAATTAAAACTAGTTTCTTTTGAAAAAAGAGGGCGGATAAAAATTATACAGCTTACAAAGAAAGGAAAAGATGTTGCTGACGCTATAGAGAATATCCAAAAATTAATTGAATAAATTAATTATTAAACAAACAATCAAACTGCCCTATTCAAATATTTAATTATTTAGAAGTATATATAATTTTTAATTATTTTAATAGATTAAGACAATTTTAATACTTTAAAATGACCTCGAGGGGATTTGAACCCCCGACACCCAGATTAAGAGTCTGGTGCTCTAACCAGGCTGAGCTACGAGGCCTTATCATCTTAGATATAATTAAAGAATTAGTTATCTTTTAAATTTTTTTAATTTTTGATTAAATTTTTTATTGAAAAAGTATAGATAAAATCAATTAAGGAGTAAGTCTATCCCTATCTCTTGGGAACATTGTTACTTCTTTAATATTATCAAAACCACAAATCATCTGAGTTAATCTTTCTAAACCAATACTCCAACCAGCATGAGGTGGTGCCCCATACCTAAAAGAGTCTATATAATCTTTAAAATTTTTAGGATTAAGTCCTTTTTGTTTTATTCTTTCTGTTAATAATTCTGGAATGTGAATTCTCTGACCTCCTGAAGAAATTTCAACGCCCATATATAAAGCATCAAAACCCTCACTATATTTGGCATCTGCTTTTCCATCTTTTGGCATTATATAAAAAGGTTTAATTGAGGAAGGCCATGAATGAGTAAAAACAATATCGCCAGGATATAATGCACAAAGTTTCTTCTCTTCTTCAGGTGTGAAATCTTCTCCAACTTTCCCACCAGCTTGTTTTATTGCTGTTTCATAATCTAAATAAACTCCTTTTGGAACTTTCAAGTTTTTAATTTCAAGAATTTCAAGTTCTTCTTTACATTTTTCTAAAACTTGTTTTACAATAAATTGAACAACATACTCTAATTCTTGCATTATTTCCATTTGATTTTTAAATGCGACTTCAATATCCATCTGTCTTATTTCATTAATATGCCTTGTAGTATTATGTTTTTCAGCTCTCCAAACAGGGGTTATTGTAAAAACTTTTTCCATAGAACAAGCAAGCATTTGTTTATATAACTGAGGAGATTGTGCTAAATAAGCTTTTTTTTCAAAATATTGAACAGAGAATAATTCTGTCCCCCCTTCTGATGCAGAACTAATTATACAGGGAGGTTGAAATTCTAAAAAACCTTTATTATAAAAGTATTCTCTAAAAGAGTTAGAAATAACATTCTGAATTTTAAAAACTGCTTGCACTCTTCTTCTATGAAGATCTAAAAATCTAAAATCCAATCTTTTTGGCAATTCTGTTTTTGAGAACTCAGAAACATCTATTGGTAAAAGTTCTTCAGATTTATTTACTATTTCAAGCTTTAATGGAATCACCTCTTTTCCACCAGGTGCTTGTTTAGAAGTTTTAACATTCCCTTTAACATAAATCACAGATTCCCTCGGTATTTTATCCATAATCTCAAATATTCCTTTTTCAATTTCGTTCTCAACTCCAGTAATTTGTATTTCTCCTGATAAATCTCTAAGAACAATAAATTTAATTTTTCCTAAAGCTCTAGTATTTTTAACCCAACCGCCAATTTCAACATCTTTAAGAGAAGAATTAAAAATTTCTTTTATAGGAATTTTTTTTAAATATAAGTTTTCTTGCATTATTTCAATAGTAATTAGTTATTTAAAAATTTTCTTATAATAGAGAGTATATCTTTCGGAGAGATATTTCCATTAAATTCTTTCATTAATATTCCCATATAAGCATTTTCAGATAATCCAGGTTTCTCTTTTATCAAATTAAAAATTTTTTCTTCAACATTTGAAAATTCTTCTTTTTTAAAATTTAAAGCATTTTCAATTGATTCACCATCACTAATTCTTTCTAAAACGGTTTTTATCTGTTCTTGAGATATTTTTTTTGATTCAAAAGATTCTAAAATAGAAGAAAGAACATCTAATGTTAAAATAGAATTAATTTCAGATTCATTTTTCTTTTTATGGCTAGCTATCTCTTTTGGATAAATAAGTAATATTTTCGCAGCGAGATTATTATTTTTAGTATATTTTAATAAAAATTTAAAATCTTCAAGTTTATCTTCACTAAGAATTAATTTTATTAATTCTTGATTTAATCCTGAATTTTTTAATTCTTTTTCAATTTCTTCTCTTGTTTGTGGCATATTATTTTTTGCATGATTAATCATCTCTTTAGAAATTTTTAATAGAGGTAAATCAGTTTCAGGATACATCCTTGCACTTCCTGGCATTGGTCTTAAAAATTCAGTTGAGCCATCAGGTAAAGCATTTCTAACCTCAGATTTTATAAATTCTCCTCTTTGTATAAGACTTAATTGTCTTTTAATTTCCTGATTAATTGTTTCAACCATCATACTCGGGTCTTGGAATCCTTTTATTTCTACTCTTTCACCATTTTTTATAGAGATATTAACGTCTTGTCTTATGCTTCCAATTCCTCTTTTTATTTTGAAAGATCTTAATAATCCCCCGATGTACAAAGCTACCTCTTTAACATGTTCAGGGCTTATTAAATCAGGTTCAGTAACAATTTCAATTAAGGGTATTCCTAATCTATCTAATCTAAAAACAGAGACATTTTCTTTTTTATCAATTATCCGAGCAGAATCTTCTTCTAAACAGATACTCTTTATTCCAACTCTCCCACTTTTAGTGATAATCCACCCATTATCTCCGATGAGGACTGTCCTTTGGAATCCGCTTGTATTACTCCCATCAATTACTATCTTCCTCATTATTTGATTTATAGGAAAAATCCTACAATTAAGCAATAAAGAAATTTGAATAACAATTTCTAAAGCTTCTTTATTAATCTCATATGGGGGCATTTCATCAAGCTCAACAAGACAAGTTGTATCATATGCTTGATATATGAATTCTTTATCTTTTGAAGATTCATAGATAACTGCAGAATCCAATTTTCCTTCTTGTCCTATTACAGAATGCAATTTTCTTTTAACTTCAAAAGAAGGAAAGTCTTGCCTTAATAAAGAGGGGCAATTACAAAATAATTTATTTGTGTCTAATTGTTGATGAATTTCTAAGCCAGATTTAAATCCAATTTCTTTGTAATTTATACTTTTTTCTAATGTATCCATGTCTATAGGAAGAAAAGAAGATTTATTAAATTTTGTCCTAATAAAAGATAAATCAGATAAATTAACTATAAATCAGTTTATTAAAAAATATTTTTTATTGAAGAGTTTTTTAGATATTTTAATGATTTTTCAAATAAAGGAATTTCATTCTTTTTGATGTGATTAGAGTAATTCCCTATAAATTCAAGATACTCTTCAATTTCTTCTCTTTTATTTGAAGCATGATCTCTTATTATCTCCCCAATTTTTTCATAATTAATCTCTTTTAATTCACTTCTATAAAAAGGAGCTAAAAGGATATTTATTGTATCTAAAGCATCTTTCCCATAAAATCTTTTTTTATTTATTGACCTTCTGGCTTTTAAACCGATTAAGTATTCTGGTGAGATTGAATTTAATCCCCCTGATAAAAAATAAAATCTTCTGATACCCTCAAAAAAGTCTTGTGGAATTCTCCATCCATGTGTTTCTTCTATATCAAAACTTACAGGAATCTTTTTGTATTCCAAGAATAAATCTCCATAGTCAGATGTTTGAAAAAGATCATTATGAAAATAATTATCTAACAACCTAACACCTTCTTCATTGGTTAAACAATCTAAATCATTACTAATTCTTCTCATAGATCTAAATCCTAAAATTTTTGATCCTGCTGAAAAACCCCCAATAGAAATTATATTCCCTTTTAATAGATTATCTAATTCAGTGATATAATCTATTAATGTTTTTTCATCATATCTTTGATTTCCATAAAAATTCATTTTTTCAGGGTCAATCTTTTTTATAGGAATATATAACTCTTTACAGAGTTGAGTTAATTTTTCTTTCATTTTTTAATTTTTGAAAAAAGTTTACATAAAAGTTTATCATAAGAAGAATTGATTTTACTGGCTATAAAATTGTAAAATAAAGATTCTCCTTCTGAAGCCCCTTTTTGACTTAAAGCTCTCTTTTCATCCCAATCCAATATGGCTTTATCTAATAAACTATAATAAAGATATCTTTCAGAAGGATTTATTAAAGGGGAAGGAATATTATCTTTATATAACATTATATCTTGTAAAATTCTTGAAACTCTCCCATTACCATCAAAAAAAGGATGTATCCTAACTAAATGAAGATGAGCAAAAATTGCAGTTTCTATTTTATTAATTAAATCAGAACAATGAGATTGTTTTTTAAGAGAAGAAATGAACCAGGGAATTTCATAATCTCTTAATTTTTCTGGATAAGGAGGTGTTGTGCTTGCACCGATAATAGAGGTTCCATTTTCTCTAAAATCAGGATTCTTATTTAAGTAAAGTTCTGGATTAATCTTCCAAGATAATTTTTTTAAAAATTCTGGATTTAAGGTCTCAAAATCAAAATTTTCAGTTCCCCACAAGAAAGCATTTTCTAAATTTTTTATTCCTGATTTAATAACTCTTTTTTTATTATTCCTAGAAATACACCATTGGGGTGTTAAATAAGGATTTTCAATCATCCAAGAATGAGTAATAATATCTTTTTCAATAGCTTTAAAAGAAAGATTTTTAAGATTTTCTTTTAAGTAAAATGGATCTTCTTCTAAATAAGTTTTAATTAGGTAATCTTTTTCTTTTAGTTCATTACACAATCCTTTTTGTAGGTATTTCATTAAAAAAAATAAAATTTGGAATATTTAAACTTTTAGTTTTGTATTTACTTGAAAGTTACACCTTAAAAAATAGTTTAAATAATCCTAATTAATTTTCCTTCTTCATCTAACTCAATAAAATGTTTTAATTTTCCTGAAAGATAATCAGGGCATTGATTTTCTTTTAGATTGTCTTCTTCTAACCTAGGGTTATGAACAATATCCACCACATAATCATAACAATCTCCTAAGCATTGTGAAGAAAAATTAACACCTTCCATTTTATTTTCATCATAAATCTGCAAAGCACAAGATATCGCTTTTTGTTTTTCTAAAGAATAATTATTATTTTCATCTTGAAAAGATTCTTTTTCTTTTACAAAAAGATTCTTATGATTTGTTAAAAACAAAAATAAACATAGGATTAAGACTAAAAGAGATATAAATATTATAAAAAAATATTTTTTATTTTTCTTTTTCATTCTTTAATATCTTTATTAATTTCACCTGCAAAATTTTCAAGCATCTTTTCTTTTATTATTTTTTTGTCTTTAATCCATTCATTATGACCTAAAACCCAACCTAATTTAACTAATGCTGTTTCTGCAAGCATATCTTCTAAATAGATAACTCCTGTTCTTAAAATTTCCCTTCCTGTAGAGTAAACAAAAGGATCAACTCTTCCAAAAATACATTGAGAAACACCACAAATAATCATTCCTTTTTTTTGAACTTCTTTTAAGGTACTTATCCAAGAATTATCTGAATTTTTTCCAGGACAATGACCTAATCCAGTCATTTCTAAAATAATTCCCTTATATCCTTTTTTTAGATAATAATTTAATATGTCAGGATCTTGATTAGGATAAATTTTCAACAAAGCAACTTTTTCTTCAAAAGAATCATCAAGTCTTGGTTTTAGTGAATTCCTTTTTTTATATTCAAAAATTTTTTCTATTTTGTCAGGATAAATTTTCAACATAGGGCTTATATTAACTGATTTAAAGGCATCTCTTTTTGAAGTATGCAATTTTCTTACTTTTGTTCCCAAAAATCCGTAACAATAATCATCATTTGAAGAAGCATGACCTACTAAGATTACTCCTGCAATGTCAGATAAAGCGGCATTCAAAGCGCATTTCATGTTAAGATAAGCATCACTACTTCCTCTATCAATACTTTTTTGGCTATAAGTTAAAACAACAGGTTTGTTTATATCTCTTATAAAAAAACTTAAAGCACTTGAAGTATAATTAAGAGTATCTGTTCCATGTGTTATTATTATTCCTTTAATATTTTTATCATTTAAGAGATCAATACAGACTTTTGCAATTTTTTTCCAATCTTTAAAACTCATATCCTCTGAAAGTTTTATAAAAGGGGATTCAATTTTAATAACATTTACAGAATTAAAAATTTCAGGATAAGACTCTAAAAATTCTTGAATATTTTTTATTGGTTTAACTGCTCCTGTTTCTTTATCAAATTTTGAACCAATTGTTCCGCCTGTTATAATTAAAGCTATATTTGGTTTTTTATTATCTATTTCTAATTTTTTTTCGTTTGAAAATAAATTTTTAATTTTATTTTTTCTTAAAAGATTTATTGAAGATATATCTTTCTTATTAAATCCTATAATATAACCAGAACTTAGTCTTAGGAGAATTATTCCATTCTCTTCAATAGGGGAATTAATAAAAGTTCCTTGATAACTGACCTTTGAAAAATTTATTTCAATAAGATCTCCTTCTTCAAAATTATTCTTTTTCATAATCTTAATATTTAAAAGAAGTATAAAAATTTATCCAAACAAAAAATGAATAAAAAAGGAATAAAGATTAAATTAATAAACAAAAAAGAGTATCATAGAGAATGGTAAAAATTGGTTTAGAAATACATGGTTATTTAAACACAAAAGAAAAGCTTTTTTGTAGATGTAAAACAAGCCACGGAATAAAAGAAATAAAACCAAACATAAATATTTGCCCAATCTGCACAGGACAACCAGGATCAAAACCATTATTACCTAATTTTGAAGCAATAAAAAAGTCTATACAAATTGCAACAATATTAAAATGTGAAATTAATGAAAAACTTGTATGGAAAAGAAAACATTATGATTGGCCAGATTTACCCAAAGGGTATCAAAATACATTATCAGGCCCATATTCTACTCCTACTGGGATTAATGGAGAATTCCTAAATATAAGAATAAAAGAAGTCCATTTAGAAGAGGACCCTGCTTCTTGGAATCCTGAAACAGGAGGGATAGATTATAATCGTTCAGGATCTCCATTAATTGAAATTGTTACTGAACCTGATTTTTCTTCATCAAGCCAAGTTATAGAATGGCTAAAACAATTAATAACAACTTTGAGTTATATAAAATGTTTAGAAAAAAATGCAGGAATAAAAGCAGATGTTAATATCTCTTTACCAGAAATTAATGGAAAAAGAGTCGAGGTAAAAAATGTTAATTCAATAAAAAATATTTTTTCTGCAATAGAGTATGAAAAAATAAGACAAAAAAAAGAACCAGTTAAAGAACAAGAAACAAGAAGATATGATGAAGCAGAAAATAAAACAATAAAAATGAGAGAAAAAGAAGAAGCAGATGATTATAGGTTTATCTCAGAGCCTGATCTTCCAACTTTAATTATAAAAAAAGAAGATATCCAAAGAATAAAAGAATCTATCCCTGAAACACCATTAGAAAAATTAGAAAGAATAATAAAAAAATATAATGTTGAAAAAAAATATGCAGAGATATTAATTAAGAACATAGACATAGCTGAATTTTTTGAAGAGGTTATAAAAAATGTTAATGTAGATTTAGCTTCTAAATGGGTTGTTATAGAATTGCTAAGAGTTTTAAATTATTCAAAAAAAGAATTAGAAGAAGTTAATATAAATCCTAAACATTTTATAGAATTATTACAATTAATAAAAGAAAAAAAGATAACCGAATTAAAAGCAAAAGAAATATTAAACCAGTTTATACCAAATTCATTTTCTCCGTTAGAGCTGGCAGAGTCTAATTCAAAAATAAGCTCAGAAAAAGAAATTGAAAATATCTGCAAAATTGTAATAAAAGAAAATCCAAAAGTCATAAATGATTATAAATCAGGAAAAAAAGAAGCGTTAAATTTCTTGATTGGAGTAGTAATGCAAAAAACAGATAAAAGAGCAGATTTTAAATTAGCAAAAAAAATTCTTGAAGAGTTGATAAAATAAAAAAACGAGCCTGCGAGGAATTGAACCTCGATTAACCGGTTCCTTCATTGATTTCTTGAATTGTGAAATTCATTTAAGGTTTCCATTCCAAGTTGGTTGGTTGCAGGAATTGTGAAAAACCCGCTGGTGGTTTCCATTCCAAGTTGGTTGGTTGCAGGAATTGTGAAAAACCCGCTGGTGGTTTCCATTCCGAAGCCGATTGTGTTATCCTTTACACCACAGGCCCATTTATATTAAACAAAAGGATTATTAAAAGGTTATTAAGACAAATTTAATTTAGAGAATTTAGAATAAGAAGAACGAAGAGATTTAAAAGAATAACTATTCTTCAAAATTATTTAATTCATCTTCCCAATTAAGCGTAGCTTCAAGTAAGTTGCTTAATTCTTCTTCAACTTGGTCAATTTCTGTTTTTTTCATTTTTTAAAACCAAGTTAAACCTGAGTAAATTAAAAAAAATTAGATTCAATTTAACCCAGGAATTACTTGGATTAAATTGAGTTTGGTTTAATTAAAAAGCAAACTAAATCGTAAGTATTGATTATATTCATCTTAGATTCAGTTGCATTTACCATAAAAAATGAAATAAAAATCTATTTTTATATTTTTCTATAATTCAATAAATATACAAAATGGTATAGATTTATATGAGAATATTAACATGAAAGATTCTCTAAATTTTTAAACAAATTTTCTCTAAATTTTTCAATGTCTTCTATCCTCATACTAGCACCAACAGCATTTTCATGACCTCCCCCTGTTGAATAAGGAATATCTTTTAAGGAGTTTAATATGAGTGTTTTTATATTCTCCCCTCTTGCTGAGATATTCGCTTTTATTCCTGAAAGATAAACAACAATAATTATTTTATCTGGAAAGATATAATTTAATTTATTGGCTAAATCAGAACTTATACTTATATCCCCTCCATATTGAAAAAAAAGAATTTTATTCTGATCATTTAAAGATATAGCTTTTTCAACGAGTTTGTTTATTTTCTTTGAGATTTGTTTGAATTTTAAGTGCATTTCAATATTCTTATTGGATTCTTCTAATATTTCATAAGGGGATTTTACAGAAATTAAGAATTTTAACATTTTGTTTACATTAGTTGTGCTATCTTTTAAACCATAAGATATAAGGTTTGATATGGTTCCTATAGGAGAATTATAAAAAATTTTAAAGGCATCTTTTGAATTAAATGATAAATCTGGATATTGTCTTATGAATTCTTCATAAAAATCAGGAGTAAATCTGTCAGAAATACAACCAATTAGAGCAATCCATAAATCTTCTTTTTTTTCAGTTGCTTTATAACAAAGGTAAGTTGTTGGTTCATTAGTTTTTTCTTTATTTAAACAGGGGTTAAAATAATCTATGCCTTCTGGAACAAAAAGATTATCCATTTTATGATGATCAATCCAAACAACAGGAAGATTTATTTTTTTTACTTCTTCAAAAAAAGATTTAGAAACTAGGGGTTTATCCAAGATAAAAATACAGTCAGATTTAAATTCTTGTATTCTTCTAAAATAATCTACATTCATCTCAGGAAAAGATCTTATAGGTATTCCTACTCCCTTATTTATGTATCTTTGCAAAATTAAAAAAGAGCATAAACCGTCAGGATCATTATCAAAGAAAAATATAGGATTTTGTGCTTTTAATAAATGTTCTTTAATTTTCTTTAATTCTTCTTTAGATAACATGTAGAAAGGAGATTGTCATAATTTAAAAATCCTCTTTTATTTCAGTTTTTAATTTTTTATATCCAAAAAAATCAGTGGTATAATTATAAGCCCCTGCATTTAAAAAAGTAATTTTATCCCCAACTTTTATATTTTTTTTCAGTTTAACTCTATATCTAAAAATATCATCTCTAGTCGGAGAATTTCCTTTAATTAAAAAAATTTTTCCATCTTCCTCTTCTTTTAATTCCTGTTCAACAAGCATTTTTGTTCCTGTCAATAAGTTATCCAAAGCACAGTTATACAAACTAGTGTTTATAATTATATTATTATCTTGTATCTGAATTATGCTTGTCTCAAGTTTTATACAAGGAGCAGCTATGAATCTACCTGGTTCAATAATTGTATCTATTCCTTTTTTATCAAGCCATTCTTTTATTTCTTTAAGCTTTGAAAAAATATACCCAAATACATTTTTATTCATACTTATATATTTGGAAGGTAAACCCCCTCCAAGATTAATCATTTTTATCTCTTTTAAAATTTCTTCGGGTAATGAATCTTTTATTTCTTCTAAAATTTCCCATTCTGTAAGATTTTGAGATTTCCTATGGATATGGATTCCTAATTTTTTTATATACTCATTCTTGATTATTTTTTTAATAATTTCTAAAATTTTATTACTAGAAAACCCATATACAAAATATTTCCCTGTTCCAATTCTATGTTCTTCAAATTTCATTCTTAATAAAAGTTCAATTTTATATTTTTTATTCTTTACAGCTTCTAATAGATTATACAAATCTATTTCATTATCAACAACATATTTTTTTATTCCTTTTTTGAGAAAGTGTTCTATTTTCTTTTTTGATTGGGCCTGAAGAAAAAACCAAATTCTATTTTTATCATTAATATCTTTAATTTCTCGTTCTGCATGAATAGAAAAATCAATATTATCAAATTCTTTAAGGCTTTGTATAACTTTCCCTACAGTTTTATTTGTTTTATAGGAATAAGAAATTTTAAATTTTAAATCTTCTAAAATTTTTATTTGTTCTCTTAAAATTTTTTTTGATAAAATAAATTTTGCTTGTTCCATTTTAATTAATATTATAAAAGGTTTTCTTTTTCCATCTTTTCTAAAACACTTGTCATAACCAAAGGGAAAGTTATAGAAACATCTCCTATAACTGTAGAAGCTTGAGCATCATCTTTAATTTTTCCCCAAGATTTTGCTTCTTGAGTAGTTGCTCCTGACATAGAACCAGAAGAAGCATGAGAAGTTGTCATATAAACAGCATAATCAAAACCACCAGATAATAAAGCTGCAAAAATTGCATAATGTTTCGAGATACTCCCTCCTAAAGAGATAAGTCCTTTTTTTTCATCAAAACTTAAGTCCGTAGTGATTCTTTCCATATCTTTTATTGTATCGATAATGAAATCTTTATGTTTTTGTTGAAACATATACAATTGGAATCCGAAAGAAGAATCAACTATTCCAGGACAATAAATAGGAATCTTATTTTTTGCTGCTTGATACAATATAGAGTTTTCATCTTTTAAAATTAAACCAATTTTATAAATTAATTCAGAAGAAGATAATCTTTGTTTTTTTTCATAAATTTGGGATAATATTTTAACAATCTCATCTTCAAATTTCATATACTCTGTTGTATGAATAATCAGATTACCAATCCTATTTTCTCCTCTTTCATATAGAATATTATCATCCACATTAAAGTTAGAAATTTCAAATTCTCCGCCAAAAGATTTTATTATATCTTCTTCTATTGAACCAGAAGTTGTGACTAAAATGTTAGGAATTTTTAGCTTACATAATTGTGCAAAAAAACCTCTTAGTCCTGAACTAACCATATTTGATGTAAAAGTTAAGAATATTTTAGCATTATTTTTTTTCATGCTGAGAATAATTTTTGCTGCTTCTGCAAGCTCAACTGCTTGAAATCCTAAAGAGTTAAAACTATCCACGAGTTCTTCAACACTCAAATTTTTATGCCATAAAAAATCTTTGACTTTTTTCATTTTAAAAGAATTATGTGAAATAAAGTTAAGACTATCTTTATTGAATAGGAATCGCTAATGTTAAAATAGTATAGTCGTTTTTCACATCTTTAGTTAATTGTTTTCATTTTTAAAGTTTTTGATGATTAATAATTAAGAATTAATTTATTTAAGAACAGAGATTAGTATTCCTTCAATTATTCCAGCAATAATAATTAAAAAAAGAATAATAAAAAAATAGGTCTTAAAAGAATTAATAAAAATCTTTTTGATATCTTTATCTTTTTTTAAGAGGGATATACCTAATCTTAAACCCAAACCTAAAGAGATAAAAATTGCAGGTATTTCAAAAATACCATGAGGAAAAATTTTCCATAAGCTGAATAAGCCTTCTTTGTTGATAGATAAATAGGAAACAAATCCTAAGAGTATCCCATTTAAAACTGCAATAAGAATAGGAAGAATTCCAAAGAGAACTCCAAATAAAATTCCCAAAAATGTACTTTTAAGATTATTAAAAATAATAAAAAAAATTAATTCTATAGTTGAAACCCCTTTGGTCTGTTCAACTATTTTTTTTATGAGGTTTATTAATTGTTCTTGTATACTTAAGGGAAATCTTATTAAAAGACCTATCAAAAAAGATGCAAAAAATATCAAAGAGATAACATAAATAAATTTTTTTGATTCTCTAATAAATTTAATAGAATTATTTAATTCTCTAATAAAATAAGATTTGGATAGACTGAGTTTATTAAAAGATTTAAAATTATTTTTTTTCATTTTTTCTTGAATTGTTTTTTGTTCTTCTCTTAATTTTTTCATTTTTTGCTTGTTAAAATTTTTAAATATATTTTATTTTTGCAGTTTTGTTTATTTTACTTTTATTACACAAGGAAATTTATCTAAAATAATTTTTTATGAATAAGGATTTTTTCTTGAATTTTTTTGTTAAATATAAACCATAACCTAAACCGTATAAAAGACCTCCAAGATGTGCAGCATTCCCTATAGGAATATTCCCCAATAAAGAGATAACCCATAAAATTATAAGCATTAATGGAGCAGCATATTTCATTTTTATAGGAACAGGCACAAACATTATATAAACTGGGAGATCGGGAGTTAAACATATTAAAACACCAATTAAGCCAAAAATTGCTCCAGAAGCACCAACAGCATACACATTAAATTCACTTGGGAAAATAAGACTGCTCAATATAAAAAAGACTCCAGAAAAAATACCTGAAAGTAAATAAAGAGAAACAAATCTTTTTTCACCTAAAATTTTAATTAAAATGTTCCCAACAAAGAATAAAGAAAGCATATTGAGAAGAAGGTGAAAAAGATTACTATGCATAAACATGCTTGTGATTAAAGTCCAAAAATAATATTTGTGAAAAATATTAGAAGGATTAAGAGCTAAATAATCTTTTGTTTCAATTTTTATAAGAATCAGAATAAAAGAAACAATAAAAAATATTATATTTAAAATTATTAATTTGTATAAGGAATTTAATCTAAAAAAATTTTTAATATTTAACATAATTTTATTTTTTAGATTTTTTCACTTTAATTTTTTTGGTTATTTTCTTATTTTTGTTAGAAGATTTAATCTTTTTTATAGCAAGAAGTTTATTTTTTTTTGTAATCATTTTAGAAACTTTTTTATTTTGTTTTTTTTCATTTTTCAATTTTTTCTTTAAAAGTTCTTTTTTATTTTTTTCTTTTATTGATTCTTTTAATTTTTGTTTTTCAATTTTTTCTTTCTCAGTTTTAAATTTTTCTTCAATAAATGAAAGTTCATTTTTGACCTTTGTAAGTTCTTTATTATAATCTTTAATATCATTAGACGTATCTTTTAATGATAAAACATTTCCACATTCATTACAAGTAAAATTATTAATCAAAGCTTTTTCTTCATTAAATTCTATTTTGCAATTTGGGCATATATAAAATACTTTTGTTTCTCTACTTTTTATTTGATGATTTAATTGGTCTATTTTATTTAGAAGATTATTTTTTAAAAATTCTAAAGATTTTAATTTTTCAAGTTTCCAAAAGTAAGTATACCATCCTTTTCTTTTATCTTTTTTTCTTATGGAAGAGACTAAGCCATATTCTGAAATTTTGTATAAAAGATTTCTAGTCTGGTTTACTGTTATGTCTAATTTTTTTGCAATCAAAAATTCGTTTATGTATTTTTTTTCATCTAATAAATCTACTAATTTTTCAGAAGATTTTCCTGCAATTGAGATGAATGCCTCTTTTAAAAAATCGTTGACCATAAAAAGATTAAAAAATATTAGAATAAATATCTTTCGGTTTATAATAAAAAGAAAAAGCTAAAAAAAAAGATTTTTAAACTAATATTCCTTTTAATATATACATTAAAAAATAATAATAAAATGGGATTATTTAAGAAAAAAGAGGTTAAAGAGGCAATACCAAGTTTACCTGAATTACCAAAACTTCCAGAGATTCCTGAAGAAGATAAAAAAGAGGTTAAAGAGGCAATACCAAGTTTACCTGAATTACCTCCTAGACCTGATAGACCAGAACAAAACCTTGAGGAGAATAAAGAGGAAAATGAGGAAATTTCAGAATTGCCAAGTTTCCCAAAAGGAAAAACTGGAGAAAAATTTTCACAATATAGTCTAAAAGATGCTATTTCTGGGGAAAAAGAGGATGAAGATGAACAAGAAGCAGAAGAACTTGATGAAGATCAAAGAAGGCCTAGCCCATTTGAAATCTCTTCAGAGAATAAAAAAAGATTTACTAAAGAAATTCCTTCTAAAGAAAGAATGAAGGCAAGCTCTCTTATGATTGAAAGAGAAGAGAAGAAAGAGCCATTATTCATAAGAATTGACAAGTTCGAAGAGAGTGCACAAAATTTTGAAAACATAAAAAAGCAGATATTAGAAATAGAAAAAATGACCTTAGATTTAAAAGAGATTAAGGAACAAGAAGATGAAGAAGTTCAAAATTTTGAACAAGAGATTAAAGAGATTAAAGAGAGACTAGATTTAATAGATAAAGATATGTTTTCTGGAGTTTAAGATGGGAAAAGAAGATCCCTTATATCTTAAGATTGATTATAAAAATGCATTGATTGCTAAAAAAGAAATTTTAACTTTAGAATTGTTATTCTTAAAGATGAATCAAATAAGGAGAAAATATCATATTTTAAGATTAAAAGATTTGGAAATAAAAGAAAAATTACAAAAAAGTATAAATCAAATTAAAAAAGATTTAGAAAAAATTTCAAATTATCTCCCAGAATTTAAAATACCAAAAGATATTCAAAGAAAGAGAAAAATAAGAATAGAAGAACAAATTAAAGAAGAAAAGATTTCTTATAATAAAGGATTGGATATACAATTAAGAG
The DNA here is from genome assembly GCA_964417865.1 of Candidatus Woesearchaeota archaeon. GTDB lineage: Archaea > Nanobdellota > Nanobdellia > Pacearchaeales > GW2011-AR1 > RBG-13-33-26. The sequence goes on along the minus strand of CAYQJI010000001.1, from coordinate 72,296 downwards.
AAATTCAAAATAAGCTAAATAATTTAGAAGAAAAATTAAATATGTTAAGAGATTAAAGATAAACATTTTTAAAATATTTTATTCTTATTATTTTATGAGAAGGGAAGAATTAATAAAGAAATATATTCAATTTTTTATTTCAAAAGGGCATAAAGAAATAAAAAATTCTAGTCTAATTCCTGAAAATGACCCAACAGTGTTATTTACTACAGCAGGTATGCACCCATTAGTTCCTTATCTTCTTGGTCAACCACACCCTCTTGGAAAAAGACTCTGTAATGTTCAAAGATGTATAAGAACAGGGGATATTGAAGAGGTCGGCGATTCTTTTCACCATACTTTCTTTGAAATGCTTGGGAATTGGAGTTTAGGAGATTATTTCAAAAAAGAATCCATAAACTTTAGTTTTGAATTTTTAACAAAAGAATTGAAAATACCCCCGGAAAAAATTTCTGTAACTTGTTTTAAAGGAGATAAAGACTGCGATAAAGATGAGGAATCTGCGAATGTATGGAAAAGTTTAAACATAAAAAATATAAAATTCTTGCCAAAAGAGAACAATTGGTGGGGCCCTGCAGGAAAAACAGGCCCATGTGGCCCAGACACAGAGATTTTTATTAACGAAGTAGAAATTTGGAATAATGTTTTCATGCAGTATAACAAAAATGAAAATGGGAAGTATATACCCTTAACACAAAAAAATGTAGATACAGGCATGGGTGTTGAAAGAGTTATTTCAATAGTAAACAATTTAAAAGATGATTATCTCACAGAATGTTTCCAACCAATTATATTATTAATAGAAAAAAAATCGGGAAAGAGTTATGGAAAAAATGAGAAAGATACAAGAACCATGAGGATTATAGCAGATCATATTAAAGCGGCTTCATTTATAATCGCTGATGGAATAACTCCTGGAAATAAAGAACAAGGTTACATTTTAAGAAGGCTAATAAGAAGAGCAGTAAAATACTCAAGAGAGTTAGGGAATAATTTTTCATTATCTGAATTAGTTGAAGGAGTTTCTCAAATTTATCCTGAATATGAAATTATCTCAAAAAATAAAGAAAAAATAATTTACGAAATAAAAAAAGAAGAAGAAAAATTTTTAAAAACTTTAGAAAAAGGAATGAATCTGTTTAAAAAATTAACAGAAAATAAAAAAGAGATAGATTGTAAAGATTCTTTTTTATTATATCAAAGTTATGGTTTCCCTATAGAATTAATAGAGGAGGAGTGTAAAAAAAGAAGGATAATTTTTTCTAAAGAAAAATTTGAAGAAGAATGCAATATTCACAAAGAACTTTCAAGAACTTCAACACAAGGAAAATTTAAATCAGGACTAGCTGATAATTCTGAAAAAACAACTAGATTACATACCTGTTCTCATTTATTATTAGAAGCATTAAGAAAAGTTTTAAATGATAATTCTATAATTCAAAAAGGAAGTAACATAACTCCTGAAAGATTAAGACTCGATTTTAATTTTGATAGAAAACTAACAGATGAAGAATTAAAAGAAGTTGAATTATTGGTAAATAACCAAATAGAGAGAGATTTAGAAGTAACAAGAAAAGAAATGAGTTTAAATGATGCAAGAAAAGAGGGTGCGAGAGGTAATTTCGAAGATAAATATGGTGAAAGAGTTTCGGTTTACACAATAGGAAATTTTTCTAAGGAGATTTGTGCTGGCCCTCATGTTAAAAGATTAGGAGATATTAAAGGTAAATTTAAAATCATTAAAGAAGAATCTTCTTCAGCAGGGGTAAGAAGAATTAAAGCAATCATAACTTAGGATAATTTCCTAATTTAAATAGAAAGATAAATATTTGGTATTCCATACTTTTTAATAAGATTTTTCAAAATTAAAGAATTAAAAATATTAAGTGAAGAAGATTTTTTTAACTTATCTCTTAGTTTTATGAATAATCTAGCATCTTTAAATTCATATAAATTTTTTTCAAAAGAAATTCCTTCAGAGATTGGAATAATTTGCGGATTTGAAGAGAGCTTTATACCTAAAAGGTAATCATTTTCACTGTCTGTAATTATTGAAGGCCCTGTTGTTTCAATAAAACAAAGATTTGTATTATAAAAACCCATATCTTTCGGACAACTTATGCCTACTGCTTCATGATTTTCTTTTGAAAAATAAAATATTGAAGAACTGAATCCCAATTCCTTAAGTAAAAAAGATAATAACAATGATTTTTCTCCACAAACTCCTTGATTTTCATAAAGAACTTCATAAGGGATTCTTCTATATCCCACTAAAGAACCTGCAACAAAAACAGATTTATTAGATTCTTTATAAGGGATATTTTGAACCAAACTTATTGCTATTCTTGCTTGATCATATTTATTAGGGGTAAGATTTTGAATTTTCATTATTAAAGGAAGTAAAGCTTCTCTTTGTATTGGATTATTGATTATTTGTAATTTAAAATTTGAAGAGTCAGAACTAGATTCAGAAGGGTATTTATAATTTAGAGAAAGGTTAAGAATTTCGGGATACGCCTCAAATTGAATATTACCTTTTTTTCCTCTTAGAATATAGTTTAAAGATATAATCTTAGGATTAGAAGAAGAAAATGCACATTTATCCCCTTTTATGTTATAACTTAGCCCATAATAATCTTTTAAGCATCCACAAATAGAAGCTTTTTCAACTATTTTTCCATTATCACAAAAATAAGGTTGAATTTCTGAACATTTATTGTTTAAAGTACCATCATTACATTTATTACTTTTTAAAAAAAAGATTATAAAAAAAAGGAGGATAAATACAAATAAAAGAAAGCAAGAAGCAATTAAGAAATGTTTTGTTTGTTTTTCATCCATTATAAAAAAAGAAAAGAAGATTATAAAAAATTAACTATTAAGTTTAAATATTCTTATTAATTAGAATAAGTATGGAAAAAATAAAAGTTTATTTGGAAGGAGATATTTTAATAACAAATCAATCAGAAGCTTATTCTTTATTAGAAAAAAGCAATTTTGGTGAAGCGATAGAAAAAAAGATAAGATATTCCTCTTTTGAAACAATTTATTTAATGGATAAGGATAAGATAGAAGTATACTCTAAAAAATTAAAATTAAAGAGAGAAGAATTAATTAAAAAATTTTTAAAAATTGATAAAAGATTTAATTTAAAATACTCTGTTTTTAAGGATTTAAGAGATAAGGGGTATATTTTAAAAACAGGATTAAAATTTGGGGCTGATTTTAGAGTTTATGAGAAAGGATTTAAAATAAATGAAACTCATGCAAAATGGCTTGTATTTGTTGATCATGAAACAGATAGTTTAAAACTAATTGAACTAACAGCTAAAAGTAGGGTAGCACATTCAATAAAGAAAAATCTTCTTCTTGCAATTATAGATGAAGAAGGAGACATCAGCTATTATGAGATAAGGTGGATTAAACCTTAAACAAAAAATTTTATTAATAGAGGTAAGTTTTGAGATAAATGGATGATGCTTTAAAAATAAAAGAGAAAATTGTTTCAATAATTAAAGAAAGAGGACCACTTCTACCTGTAAAAATTTCTAATGAAATACATTTAAGTTTATTATTTACTTCTGCTTTTTTATCCGAATTGTTATCAGAAAAAGAAATAAAGATGAGCAATATGAGGATAGGCAGTTCTCCATTATATTTTGTTAGTGGACAAGAGCCTTTATTAGAGAATTTTTCTTCATATTTAAAAGGTAAAGAAAAAGAAGCTTTTCTCAGATTAAAAGAAAATAAATTTTTAATTGACTCAGAACAAGAACCTGCAATAAGAGTAGCATTAAGGCAGATAAAGGATTTTGCTTATCCTTTTAAGCATGATGAATTTATTGTTTGGAGATATTTCCTTATAGATGAATCTGAATTTAATCAAAAAAAAGAACAAGTAAAAGAACAGTTAGAGGAAAAAACAATAAAAGAACAACCAGAACTTACAAAAAGCTTACAAGAAGAAGAAAGGCAAGAAGATAAAGATTATTCAATAATTAATAAAGATGAAGAAAAGCAAGAAAAAAAGAAATTAAAGCAAAAAAAAGTAAGCAGAGTAAAGAAAAATGAAAATAAAGATAATAAGAAAAATGAAAATTTTTTTGATAAAATAAAAGAATTCTTAAAAAAAGAAGAGATTGAACTTTTAGACATAATAAATTTCAAAACTGACGAAGCTTTTTTAAAATTGAAGAAGGATAATAAAGAATTTATAGCTATTTTCTTAAATTCAAAAAAGATTAGTGAAAAAGAGCTAATTGAGATCAATAAAAAAGCAGAAAAGATAGGGATAAAAGAAGGAAATTATGAAGTTTATTTTTTTGGAGAGTTAACAAAAAAAACTCAAGAATTAATTTATTCTATAAAAAAAGTAGAAAAGATAGGAAGGATAGAATAAAAAGAAACCTTTAAATAAGGGGAATACAAAAAAGAAATATGGGAAAAACAAAATCAAAGTCATTAAGGAGAATTTCTCAAGAGTTGAAAAAAAATAAAGTTGAATTAAGCGTGGAATTTGAAAAAAATAAGAAAATATTAGAAGGATTAAATTTGACAAAAAAGTTAAGAAATCAACTTGCAGGTCTTATGACAAGAATGAAAAAACAAGATTTAAAAAATCAAGAAAAAAACAATTAAGATTTCTAAGATAAAAAAGATTTTAAACTAAAGATTTTTACAAATGTAAATGGCTCTGTAGCTCAGTGTTAGAGCGCTGCTCTCATGAATGATTAATATTGAGAAAGGCAGAGGTCGGGAGTTAAATCCTCCTCAGAGCCATATTATTTTTACTTGTTGGTAGTAACAAAAGGATAGTTTTATAAATAACAGTTTTTTTAATATTTTATGAAAAAATTAAGAAATTTGATAGCTTTAGCAATGTTAGGATTTGCCTTATCTAATTCTACTAGTCTAGACTTTATAAACAAAAAGAATCCACAAAACTTAGATTATGTAAGAGGATTAGAAAAAATTGTAAGTTATCAAGATAACTTTAAAACTAAAAAATTGATTGAAAAAGTAAAATTAATAGGCAATTATGATGAAGAAGAAAAAAAAGACATAGAATATGTTTTAGATAAATATGAAAATTATATTGGAGATATTTCCAAGTTTAATTTAGAGATTGAAAAAGTTGAAAACAAAAAAGATTCTGAAAAGGTTTTAGACTTAAAAAGTGAATATTCTCCTATAGAACAATTAGATTATAGTTTTAATGCCCTAACTGATTTAAAAAATGGAAAAATAAAAATCCTCTCAAAAAAGATAATTGATAAAACTTATGAATGGGAAAAAATGAATAATAAAATTCCAAAAGGAGAAGAAGGAAAAATACATGACTTCAAATGGATTTTATCTCATGAAATTGCCCATGCATTATCAATAAAGTTAGGTTATATAAACGATTTAAAGAATGGATATTCTTATAAAAAAGATTCATTTGTTTCTTATTTTTCAGATTTAATGAAAGAAATTAAAAAATATTGTGCCCCTTTAGGTTATCAAAATCATAAATGGGAAGAAAAAAGACCAGAAGGATTTCCTTCTCAAAGAGCATATTTTGGGAATTCAGGAGAACTTTCAAATAATTGTGAAGCATATGCTGAATATTGCGCCTATATTGTTTTAGACAAAGATTATGCAAAAGAAGATATTTATTTAAATAAAGTTTGCGAATTAATAAAAAAAGATTTTGAAAATATAAAAAAACTAATAAAAAATAAATAAAAATATTGATTATTTTATCTTAATCTACTAATTTACCTACTTTCTCAAAATCAATCTCCTGATTAATAAGTTTTTTTAATGTATCTTTTAAATCTTTAATCTTAACCCTAATCTGTTTAGTAGTGTCCCTATCTCTTATAGTAACATCTTTATTTTTTATAGAATCCCCATCAACAGTAATACAATAAGGTGTTCCAATTTCATCATTTCTGGAATATCTTCTACCAATGCTTCCAGAAACATCATAACTAACAAACCATTCTTTTTTTAGATCATTAAAAATCTCCCTACTCAAATTTTCAAATTCTTCTTTTTTTACAATAGGGAATATAGCCGCTTTTATAGGGGATAAAAAAGGAGGAATTTTTAAGATAACATTCTCTCTTTTTTTGTCATAAGTATAAGCCTTAGTTAAAATTGCAAGAAAAATCCTTTCCATTCCAAAGGTAGGTTCTATGACCTTAGGAATAACTTTATTTTTATATTTCTCATCAAAGATTTCTAAATTTTGTTTACTCTCTTTTTGATGATTTGTTAAATCGTATTGTCCCCTATTTGCAATTCCTCCCAATTCTTTTGATCCAAACGGGTATTCATAATCTATATCAAATGTTGCAGAGCTATAATGACTTAATTCTTCTTTTGTATGTTCTCTTACCTTTATTTCATAAAGACCTAAAGAGTTTAACCATATTATTTGTTCAGCTAACCAATAAGCATGCCATTCTTCTAATTTCCCCTCTTCTAAAAGGTTTTTTATTTTAACTTTTTTTAAATTTGTTTTTCCTTCTTTTTGAGTTTCTTCATCAAGAAAATTAAATTCTGTATTTAAATGAGGATTATCTAATAAATCACATTTTTTTTCTTCAGGGTTTATAAAGAATTCAAATTCTCCTATATGAAATTCTCTACTTCTAAATAAAAAGTCTCTTGGAGCAATTTCATTTCTAAAACAAGTTCCTATCTGAGCTATACCAAAAGGCAATTGCATTCTTGACGTTTGTTGAATAAGTTTAAAATCTAAAAACATTCCTTGAGCAGTTTCTCCTCTAAGATAAGCTTCTTCTGCATTTAAAGCTCCTATCTTTGTTTTAAACATTAAATTAAATTCACCTAAAACTTCATACTCTCCACCACATGAACATTTAACTTTTCCAATTTCAGATTTGTCTATTTTAGTTGATTTTTTACATTTTTTACATATAACTGCTATATCATTAAAATTAGTCAAATGACCAGAAGCTTTCCAAGTTTGAGGATGAGAGATAATACTTGCATCCAAACCCACAATATTTTCTTTTTGTTTTACAAAAAAATTCCACCAATTTTGTTTTATATTGTTAAATAACTCTACACCGAGTGGACCGAAATCCCAAAAACCAGAAATTCCACCATAGATTTCAGAACTTTTAAAAACAAACCCTTTAGATTTACAAAAGTTTGAAAGTTCTTCAATAGATATTTTTTTCTCTGAATCCATACTTTTATGATTATCTTCTTTGTTTTTTAATTCTTCTATTTTTTGGAAGAAGATTTTAGCTTTTAATTCTGCTTGTTCTTTATTTTTTCCAAGGTAAGCAAGATATTTTGTTTTGATCTTATCTCCCACTCTCTCACTTTTATTTAGATAATAGTATTTTTTACCATTTATTGTCTTTGTTATAATAAATGCCATAACACTCAAGCGGAGGGTGGGAGTCGAACCCACACAAATTCGCTCTGCAGGCGAACGCAGTGCCGTTGTGCCACCTCCGCATAAAGGAATTAAATTAAGAGTATATATAAAATTATTGATAAAAAATGAAACAAAAAACAAGGGGATAAAATTCAAAAATCTCAAAGAGATTATAGGATAAAAAATTAGGGGTTATAAATATTAATTGAGTAATTTGATTTAAATGATAAACCTTCTGCTTTTTTAAATATCCCTTTTCTATTTTCAGGAATTTTTTCTTTATCTGCTTTTCTTAAATATTTTAAAACTTTTCTTTTTCTAAAAGATATTGGAATTTTGGAATTAATAAATGGACCACCAATACACCCGCCTTTACAAAAAGTTATATCTAAAAATTTTATTTTTGGATTAGGATTTTTAAGGAATTTAATAATTTTTTTTATCCCATCAATTTCTTTTATTTCATTTTTTTGTAAAAGTTTTTTTACTTTTAATGTTTTAGATAATCCTCCAGGTATGGGATATATTTTAGTATAATCATTATAAAATTTGTCAAAGAATATCTCCTTTTTATAGAATTTATTTTTTTTACTTTTTGTATGTTTAGAATAATATTCAAAAATAAGATTTTTTAACTCTTTATAGTTAATAACATAATCAATAAGCCCTGTTCTTTCAGCTTCTAATTTTTTAAAATTACAAGGAGAAATAAAAACTCTTTTATGATAAGGGTATATTTTTTTACAGATTTTAGCAGTTGCTATCATTGGACTATCTACAAGTAAAAGATTATTTTTATATTCAGGAAAAGAATTTTTTATTGTTTCAACAATACCTGCACAAACACTTGAAATCATCAATTTTTTTGAATTTTTAATCTCCTTATAATACTCTCTATTAACAAGTTTTGCTCCAAATGTTAATTCAACAGCTTTATCAAAACCGAGTTCTTTCAATTGAAATAATATTTTAGGATAAGGAAAATCAACAATAAAACTCGGAGCAACAAGGGCTATATATTTTCCTTTTAAGGGGAATTTCAGATTGTTATTTCTTTTTTTATCCATAATAAAACGCCCCGGACAGGATTTGAACCTGCGACCCTTAGCTTAGAAGGCTAATGCTCTATCCAGGCTGAGCTACCGAGGCATATAAAAACAAGAGGAAATTATCTTTAAAATCTTTCTATTTTTGTTTTTTATTTATTCTTAATTTTATTATTAATTTAAGAAGGATTATTTTATTTTAATAAAATTTCATCAAAATCTTTAGCTAAAAAAGTTTCTTTAAAATTTTTTTTAGCATAATTCTCTAAAATCTCAAAATCTTTTTCATACCTCTGACTGATATGTGTTAAATATAATTTTTTTGATTTTGATTTCTTTGCAATATTTAAAGCATCATCTATAGTTAAATGTAAATAATCTTTTGCTTTTTCTTTCAAAGAATTATCAAAAGTAGATTCACAGATTAAGATATCACTGTTTTTAACGAAAGGGATGATTTTTTTATTAAAAAAAGTATCTAAAATAAAAGATATTTTTTTTCCTTTTTCTAATGAGGTATAATCTTTATATGAATATATTTTATTTTGGAATTTAATATTTTTGCCTTCTTTAAAATTTTTCAAAAGCTCTTCTTTGAATGGGAGGTTTTTTATTTTTGTTTTATCAATTTTAAATTGATCTTTTTCTTGTATAAAATAAGAATTACAAAGGACAGAATGAACCATAGTTTCTGCACTTAAAAAATATTCTTCATTTTCAAAAAATTTGCCTTTAACTTCTTCTATTTTTAAATTAAATTCAGGTTTAAAATAAAAAGTTTTTAAAAAAGATAAAATGAAATCTTTTATTCCTTTTGGGCCATAAATAATCAAATCTTTTTTTCTTTCATTAAAGTTTAAGGTTTCTAATAATCCCACTAATCCTAAAGTATGATCCCCATGCCAATGAGTTATCAATATTTTAGAGATTCTATTTGCATTAAAATTTATTTTTTTTAGTTGTCTTTGTGTTCCTTCCCCACAATCAATTAAAAAAGAATCGTGGTTTGTTTCTACAAGTATAGAGGTATGGTTTCTATTCTTTGTTGGAATTTGACTAGAAGTTCCAAGAAAAATTATTTTTATCATTTATTTTGAAATAAGAAATAATTTATATAACTTCTTGTTTTAAATTTTTACAAAAATAAATTTACAAATACGAATGATATTATTTATTTTTAACAAGAAGAATTAATTTATCATTTAAGAGCAGTTGATGCTGGAGAAATACAAATTATAGTATCCCCTCTTAAAAAAGTTAAACCAAGATTTCTCTTGATTTCACCATTCTGTATCTCTTTGACATTATCAATAACCAAATTGATATGTATATCAAAGGCTAAAAGGGTACCAACAAATTGCTTATCTCCCTTAAGATAAACCAAAACTTCTTGGCCTTTTGAAAGATTCAATAAGTCCAAAGGTCTGTCAATACTACTAACCATATTTTAAGTTAATGATTTCCATTTATAAAAGTTTCGCAATTTTATCTTTAAAAAAATAAAGAAACAGAAAGATATTTAAACAAAAAATCAAAACTCATATTATGAAGAAAGGAAGAAAAATCACAGGCGGAAAATACATAAAAGCAAGAAAGAAAAAATTAAGAGAAAAAGTCGGACAAAAAAGAAAAGTAAAGTTAGGTGAAGAAAAAAGAAAAGTAAAAAAAGTTAATGGTGGAAATTTAAAAGTAATGATGTATTCAGGTAAATATGTGAATGTTCAAGAAAAAGGAAAATCAAAAAAGGTTGAAATAAAGAATGTTATAGAAACGCCTTCTAATAAATTCTTAGCAAGACAAAATATTATTACAAAAGGAACAATTCTTTTAACAGAATTAGGAAAAGTAAAAGTAACAAACAGGCCTTCTCAAACAGGTATAATTAATGGGATATTAGTAAAAGAATAAAAAAGTTTAGGTTAACAAAAGATTTATTCTAAATTTTTACTTCTTACGCATAGATATAAAAATAGAAAGGTTTAAAAAAGGAAAAGGTTTATAAATCTTACTGAAGGAGTAAAAAATGGATTTTGTTAAAAGATGCCCTGAATGCGGAAGTGTTAATTTAACCTATGATGCCCATTTAGGGGAAATTATATGTAATGATTGTGGTCTTGTTATAGAAGAAAAGATGACTGATGAAGGAACAGACCTTCAAGGAAAATTTGACAAAGACGAAAAAAAGGGAAGAGGTGGTGCTCCTATAAGTATGCAAAAATTCGATAAAGGATTAACAACTAATGTTGGAGAGATTTCTGATATTTACAAATTAGATCCTGGACAAACAAGGAAATTTTTAAGATTAAAGAAATGGCAAGAGAGAGTTTCAACTTCTATTGAAAGAAATTTAAGATTAGCTATGGCAGAATTAAGGGTTATAGCTTCTTATTTAAATCTTCCTAATGTTGTGAGAGATGAAGCTGCAAGAATTTATAATTTTGTCTTACAAAGAGGGATGGTTAGAGGCAGAAGTATGGAATCAGTAATAGCGGCCTGTTTATATGCAGCATGTAGAAGTTATAACATCCCTAGAACATTAGATGAAATGGCAACAGCTTCTGATGTAGAAAGAAAAGAGATAGGAAGAACATACAGATTCATAATAAGAAAATTACAAATAAAAGTAAAACAAAGCTCTCCAAAAGATTATATCTCAAGATTTTCTTCTGTGTTAAAGTTGTCTCCTAAAACTCAAAATGATGCTTTAAATGTTTTAAAAAATGCAGAAAAAATAGAATTAACATCAGGAAGAGGGCCTGCAGGAATTGCTGCAGCAGCATTATATGTGGCAGCTTTAATGAATGATGAAAAGAAAACACAAAGAGAGGTTGCAGATATAGCAGGAATAACAGAAGTCACAATTAGGAATAGGTATAAAGAATTGATTGAAAGGTTAAATTTGCAAGATAAGCTAAAAGATAAAGAACCAAAAGAATAAATATTAAAACATTTCTTTAATATAATTATAGATTATGCGGGTGTGCCAGAGTGGTCAAATGGGCGAGATTAAGGCTCTCGTGGCTTAGTGCCTGCAAAGGTTCAAATCCTTTCACCCGCATTAAGATATTAGAAAAAAATTATGCAGAAGAACTAGAAAATTTTTGTTTAGGCATCCAAATCATATAAACAGGATGTTTAAGATCAGAAAGATTTTCCTCATAATATCTATAATTTTTATTTTGACCATTCCAATCAAAAAGTTTTGCAATTTTTCCATTTTTATCAACCCACTCTATAAATATTGCATTATGCCCTGTGCTTTTATCCCAAATGTAAGAGATTATATCCCCTGTTTTTAATAAATCTAATTTTTCATTTTCATTTAATCCATATTTCAAACAAGAATCTTTATCAGAAGCTACAAGAAAAGGAAGGTTTAAAGAAGTTTTAGTTGAACTAACTACATATTTTTTTCCAGGAAAATCAGAATAAACACAAGAAAAAACAACATTTGACTTTTTATAAATAGCATTAACTGCTTGCCAACAATCATCACCAACAGATTTAGAATTAACACATAAAGCTAATGTATTAAAAACATTTTTTCTTGCTTCATCATTCAAAGAGTTTATTGAAGTTTTTATTCCTTCAAAATTTGGTTTTGAAGAACATTCTAAATTTTTGTCTCCTAAACAGTTAGTTGATTCTAAAGTTTGCGGGAGAGAGTTATTATTTAAAGAATAAACTCTATTTATGTTTACATTGTCATAACAAATTTCTTGTCTTTTATGTTCATTTTGATTATTCTCTAAAATTAGATCATTACATTGTATAAAATTACATTTTTCTATATTCAACGGATTATTTTTATTTATACTTGATAAAAAATTACAGGTGATATCTTTTAAAAGAATTTTTTTATTATTAAATTCATATTTTAAATTAAATGTAGAATGACAGTAATTGTCTGTTTGCATAGAATAACAATAATTCTGACAAGAAGATTTTACATCCCATACGCCTTGAATGTTCTCTAAAAAAGTTCCATTTGTTTCAAAATATCTATAAGTAAAAAATCCTCCAACAATTAAAGCTAAGATTAAAGAGATCAAAATCCAAGAAGATTGTTCACCTCTTCTATTTATAAAAAACCCCATCATATAAAAAGAAATAAAAAAGAGTTTAAAAGATTATTCATGATTAAGTTGAAGAAGAAGACCAAGATTTAACAGGTTTCCAAATCATATAAACAGGATGAGAATCATCTTTCAATGTAACCAATTTATAATACCTGTAATAATGGGTGTTATCCCTAACATCATTCCAATCAAATAATTTAGCTATTCCCTTTTCTTTATCAAACCACTCTATAAAAATGGCATTATGCCCTATTTTTTCATTATATACATAAGAGATTATATCTCCAGGATTTAAGAGATTTAACTTTTGTTCTTCATCACATTTATTATTCTTGCAACATCTAGTAGGATTTACTTGAAGAATATCTTTGTTTGTTGTTCCTGTAACAAGTTTAGTAACTTTTTCATAAGTTTTTCCTACTGGATCAGAATAAATACATTCATAATTAAATCCTGCAGAAGAATATATTTTTTGTACAGCTTTCCAACAGTTTGTTACATCACTAGGAGCTTGTTTTCCAATCCAAGAAGATATTTTATTTATTAACTCACTTCTAGCGGAAGATAAAGAACTAGCTTCTGTATATGTTATATCAAAAGAGGTAATAGGTCCTTCACCTTCACTTGAAAGTTTTATTGCATAAATTTCGTTTTTAAAATAATCTCTTAAAGAATCAACAGGAGGTAGATTTGAAAAGTCATCTTTTGGAATAGGTTTTATTATCATATAAACAGGATGAGAATTATCAGAAAGATTAACTTCAATTTCTTGATATTTTCTTCCTGTTAATATATTCCCACCATTCCAATCCAATACTTTTGCAATATAGTTCTTTTGATTAATCCATTCTATAAAAATGACACTATTTGAAGAAGAACCATCTTTAACATAAGAAATTATATCTCCTTTTTGTAATAAGTTTAATTTCTTATTTTGATCTGAAAGAACATTAATATCGTCTGGGTTTAAAAGACAATTTTCTTTATCAACATAAAAAAGCGCTGTTTTAGCATCTGATGTATATACAGAAAAAGATTTTTGAAATTCATTATTAATATTTTTATAATTTTTCTTATCTGGTTCAGTATAATAACAGTAAGGTGAAACTTTTTCATCTTCATAAATTTCTAAAACAGCTTCTTTTGCATTAGAAAAAGATGAACTAGATTTATCCTTAAAAAAAGATAAAGAGTTATTAACTTTCTCTTCGCCACTAACAATTAAAGCATTTAAGGAAAAAACAGGAGATCTATAATCTTCAGAAGAATCCACCTCTGTTGGAGTTAAAGAAGGAGAATTTGAATTTTGAGAATTTAAATCGGTTTGAGAAATTGAACTATCTTTTGTTTTTAAATTAATGTTACCAATATTTTGATTAGATCTTATTAATGAAATTAAAAGCTCATTATAAAGATCTCCTCTTAATATTATTAAATTTGCTTTATATTTGCTATTATAAACCTTGTCTAAGATGTTTGAAATTCTATTTATTTTTGAATTAATATCTTTTTCTTGACTTAATTCTTCAAAAAATTCATTCAATTGATCTTCAGTTAATTCTCCTTCAGTATTAATAAGGGATTTATAAGAATCTTCTAAAGATTGAACAGTTGATTCTTCAACACTCTTAGACACAATAGCATCTTTAACACTATTTGTATCAAGCCAACATTTCATATTTTCATTACCACAAACCCCTACTTGTTTCCATCTAGCATTTTCAGTATTATAATAAGCATCAATACCTTCTCCAGGACTTTTAGAAGAACAGATTCTTACTATTCCTTGATTTATTCCTCCTGCACATTGTGCCTCTGTTTTTATATCATTTTTTGTAGAAATAGATTTAACATATTCATCAGACAAAAGATTAATTGTCATAGAAGTAGAAGCTTCTTTAAAACCACATACTTCTTGATTATTAACTGATATACACAGCTCATTATATCCTGAATTCCCAATTATATCTTTAGTTTGAGAATAGTAATTTCCATTAGGCACATAACCACTATCAACAACTAATGCTGTTGAAGTATCTTGATAATAAGTTTCTTTGTTTCTAAGATAAACTTTATAATTTGCACCACTATCTGTTCCTGCATAAATATGATAATATACTTTATAATGGGATGTTGGATGTTCTGTGACTGTTGTTAAAGGTATTTCATCAAATCTTCCTGTGAATTGTGCAGGAGAATCTGATTTTAATAAACTTTTTACAACACCAGAAAGATCTTGAGTAGTAAAAGAAGTATAAAGTTTACAAACTTCTCCTCCAATATTTTCAGAACTTCTCAAAAGAAAAGCTTTTTTAGAATTTTGCCCATAAGAATTAACAAAATAATCTGCAGCAGATTTAGTAAGTTCCCATGAAGCTTGAACATTAATATATTCTCCACCACCTCTCCCTTTGTTTAATAAAGATTCAACTATTGTAGGAATTCCTAAGTTCAAGATAGGAGAAACTTGTCTCCAAACAAAGTCACATATATAAAAACTATTAATTTCATCACAAACACCTACTGTTTGTCCATTTTGTAAGCTTATATTTAAACAATCACTATAAGATTTTAATACAGAATTTAATGAATCAACTCCTGCTTTAATTCCGGTTAAACAAATAGGGAAGAGAATTCCTTCTTTAGCGTTAGGTAAACAAAGCATTATACTACCTAAAATTCCAGATTGCACAACATTATCCACTTTATATTTTCCTCCAAAATCACATCTACTTGAAGGACATATTACAGGGTCACAAAGATTAAATATTGTTAAACAATCTTGATGAGGCATAAAGTCTTCACATCTAAATGAATTGGTATCTACTTGGGATTTTCCTACTTTAAATACTTGATCTAGTATTTTAACGCTAGAACCCTCTGCTTGGTTAGATGCTTTTTGTGCTTGTTGTATTGCACTAATTGCTTTTGTAGTTAATCTTACTGATTCTGTTTCTGACAAACCCATAATGTATTTATAACTTTCAGAAATTCCCAAATCAATCATTTGACAGAGATCATCAGTTGATTGAGAGTTCCTAAGAGAAAATTCTTCTTTTCCATCTATTCCAACATTACATAAATAAAAAATATTAATTCTTCCAGAATCTAAAATCGCATCTTTATTTCCATAAACAAGAGGTTCTATTCCAGCATACCATCCATTTGCTGTATCAATAGGAACAACTGAAGGTAATTTATCAGAATTACTAGAATCATAATATTTTAATTCAGGATTTTGATATTTATTGGAGAAACTTGAACTTATAAATTGAATGTTATTAAAAGGGAAAGGTGAGCTCTCTGTATCAACAACATTGAACCCATTATTTGTCTTATCTATTTTAAAAATTTTATTATTCTTAGGGGTATAAAGATTACCCTTTTTTTCCAATAATAGTAGGTAGAAAAGGGTATCTTTATTATTTTCTTTGTTGAGATATTCAAATAAATAAACAGGAGAATTAGAAAATTCATTTAATGAAAACTTACTATCCAATTTGCTTAAATCTTTTAATACTAATCCTAAGTAGGGGATATTTCCTTTAGAATCAGAACTTAAAATTCCAATTTTTTTATAATCAATTCCAAGATAAGAGGATAAACTTAAAATTTGCTCATTAGATACAGATGTTAAAGAAACTTCATTAATCAAAGATTCTAATTTTGTATTTGCTATTTCTTTTAAATTATCAGAAATACCTGTTTCACTCAAAATCATTAAATATAAATTCAAATCTCTTGCTTGTTCAAAGCTCATTGATTTTTTTAAACCTTCTTGATTTTCTAATAATTTGTTAAGATTTTCTTTTGTATTATCAGTTATTTCTCTTGTATTATTAATAATTCTGTTTAGTTTATCTTTGTTTAATAAGAAATTATCTTTCAATTTTCCTTTGTCTATTGTAGTTGTTAGAATTCCCAGAGATGATTTTGTTGATAATTGATAAGAATCTTGAGATTGTTCGTCTTTTATTTCTTTATTAAGCTTATCTATAACACTAGAGGTCTTTTGAACATCTTCTTCTATCTCTGAAGAATGATTAGAAAGACAACTATTTAATGAACTAAATTTAGAAGGATTTTCTTTCATCTCTTTTTCACATTTAGTATACCATCCAGAATTTCCTTCAACACCCTTCATAACAAGAAGTCTAGCCATACCTTGGCTTGTTGAACCTGAAATGAAATTTTTTATTAAAAGAGTTGCAGTAGAAAGATAACATGCTCCTTTTAAAGGTTCAATAACTGATTCTAAGCCATTAGAAATATCTGATAATAGAGAAATTTTTTCATTTACATTTTTTATAAGAGATTTAGTTTGTTCAGGAGTTAATTTAATTGCCCTTTTTTCAATTCCTATCTTAAAACTGAAATTTGCTTGTGACGAAGAAGAACTAATTGAAGGAACCAATGAAACAAAAGCCTCTTTTTTTAAATTAATATTAGAAACAACAATAAAATAATTTCCTATTTTTAATTGATCATTCTTATAAATTTTGTAAGTTGTTTGACTAATCTGTTTTTTAAGGTTTTCATCTGAAGAACTAATCTGAATATTAACATAATTTCCCTTTGGGTCACTATCTATTGAACTTAATCTTATTGATAAAGGAATTTTATAAGAGTTTAAATCATAAATTCCATTTCTGTTTAATGAAAAAGAAGCTCTATTAGAACCATCATTTACAAAGAAACTTGCACCATACTCTTCAAAAGAAGGTTCAGAAATATAATTTAAAGAGATTTTATACAAGTTTTGATTTATTGAAACAAATGCGCTATTTGTAGAAGAAGATAATTTTAGTTCATTACAATATTTTTCTTTTAATTCAGGAATATACAATGAATTAGGGTAATTAGAGAAAAACTTCTCGCATAATTGGGATGCAGTAAATTTTTGATTTACATTATAAGATAAGATAATTTCTTGATACAAGGCTCTTTCTCCTGTATAAACATTTTCATTTTTATTAGTAATAAGAGATTCAGAAGAAAAGTCCTTTATTACAGATTCGTAATTTTCTTTTGCTAATTCATAATTATTTTTAATTTCTCCTAAAAGCTCTTCATCTTTGGGGGTATCAAATCCATTAAATACAATTTTTTTTCCTGAAATAGTGTAATCTTTTCTTTGTTTTAAAAAATGAATTTGTTGACCAGAACCTATCTTGTAAAAAAAGCTTTCATATAAAAAAGCACCAAAACTTTTTGTTAGACTCTCTAAAGAGAAAGAATTTTCATTTTTAATATTATTAGCTGAGATTATTTGGCTGATTAATGAAGAAAAACCAGTTATTTGATAACTGTTTAGACTTTGTGCAGAATTGGAAATTTCTTTAGGTATCTCCCCAATCCAAACAATATTTTGAGGGCTATTATCTAATAATACAGAACTAATCCCAACAAGATAAATATCCTTATTATCAGCTGAAAAAAGGAAATCTCCAATATCTTTGATGTATTCTGTTCCATCAATAGAAAGATTAACTTTATAAGAATTAAATAAAGAATAATCTTTTATACCATTATCTTCGTTGCATCTTATTTTAACAACTTCAGAGTATTTATCAATAGAGATTATAGAACACTTGTTATCAAGAAACTTATCGTTTTGTTTTAAATCTACAATATTAGAGTTAATAGAAATTTGAGCTTTAGTTTCAGGGTTTTCTAAATCTTGTAGTTTAACTTGTAAACCAGTGCATCCAAAATCATTAGAGTATATTATTTTAGAATTTTCTCCTTTAGATAAAGTCAAAGAGGATATTTTTCTATCTTTTGAATCATAAACCCAGAGAGTTGCTTTATTGTTTTCTAAATTTGCTAATCTTATATATCCCTTATTATTCCAAAAACTATATTTATTCTTTACATTATCCCATTCATAATCGTTGGAGATTTCTTTTAAATTAATAGAATAATCATGAATTCCCACCTCATCTTTTAGGGTATAAGAGATTTTTGCGCTAAGATTTCCCTCTACAAAATCAGGAATCTTAGAGGTATTTGGTTCTTTTTTTAATAGAATTTTTATATAACCTGGATTTTTTAAATTAGATTGAACTCCTGTTAAAGCAGAATATGCAGGGTAATAAGAAACACTGCTTATTTCTTTAGAATGATTCCCTAAGAAAGATACACTTTTTATTCCAGAAACATCAACGAAAGGATTAATTTTATAAAGATTAATTTTACAATAAATCGGCACATCATTTTCTTCAAGCAAATCATCTCTAACAATTTCTGGGGAGCATTGTAAAGGAGAAATAAATGCGATAAAATCTTCTCCTTGATTACATTGATAAATTGGAGAGTTTTCTGTGTTCAAATTATCTTTTGTTTGAGTTTTAAAAAAATCTGAAATTGTTGCTGAAAAGACTAAATTAGAAAATAAAATAATGAAAAATACCAAAAATAGATAGTTTATTTTTTTTATCATATTAAATTTACCTCTATTTCATTTTCATCTGTTAACAAAACATTTTTTTGTATACTTAAAAAGTCAGTTGGAGTTTTTAAAGATTGAACATTTAATTGTATAATTCTTGAATTTTTTAATTGTGATTCTGAAATCTCATAATCTCGGATTATCCCTCCCCCAACAGGAACATTGGACATAATTTGACTAGGAATTTTAATCTTTGAACAACTATTTTCAGATATTCCTAATAAACCTTTTATTCCTGATTTTATAGGCACACATATCTCTGTCTCTGTTTCTGGGATAGTTAAAGAAGAATTTTTATAAACTTTTACTGAAATATTATAAACACCTTCAGAAAGGTTTATTATTTTTTCTTTAGGGTAAAAAAGGGTTTTTGAATAATCATTAAAATTAAAAGAGATTAAAGCTTCTTCATTAGAAGGCATGTTATCTAAATTAATTTGAACACCGATAGGATAAGTTTTTGTTAAATAGATATTTAGTTCTGATTCTTGGAGAGTATTGTCTAATACTACTTTTGATTCAAGAAAATTATTTGAATTTATTTTTACAACACCATTCACACATTCTGGGAATAAAAATGTAGAATTACCTGTAGAAGAATTTCCAATATAACAATCCTCATTTATACATTCAAAATTAACACTAAAAGGAATTAAATTATTTGAAGTATCATGAACATTTAGGGTTATAGGGGTAACTTTGTTAGAACAAATATCAATAGAGGAAGAATCTGTTTTTTTTGTTAAAGCAGATTTTGGTTTGTTTTTATCTATATAGACAACAAGAGGGAATTGAAATGTTTCATCATTCTTTGAAATTTGAACAAGTACAGGGTAATTTAAAGAATAAACAAAGTGGTAAGGAATAAAACAAAAACCTAAAATACTTAGTTCAGGGGTATTTCCAACAGGATTAGCAATGAGTAAATCTCCTTGAGAAGGGTTAACTTCTAAAAACATTGGCCAATCCATAAAAGTTAAAAATTTAACACTTCCTTGTGTTTTAAAATCTCTATAGAAGTATTTATTATTTTCAGGTTTAGGATTTTTATTTTTTTCTGAGGTTATTGATTGTATATTTGGCTCAAGAGAGTTTTTTAAATCATAATAGATTTTATTGATATTCCAAACCTTTGGAGAGCATGATATCTCAAAACCATCAACAGGAGCATAAAGCCTTAAAACATCAATCGTATAATTCTCTAATAAAAGAGTTTCCTCTTCTTGACTATAAACTTTTAGAGCATCTTCATATAACACTCCTAAATTAGAAGTTAAATCTGTTTTATAATGATTAATAGAAAAAGATTCGTTATTTAAGCTAATATTCATATTAAATGAAGAATCAATTGTTATTTTATTATCTAAAATTTTAGGAGAAACACTAAAATCTTTAAGTGTAATCTCAAATCCTTGAGCATAATTTGTAGAAAAATCACAATTTTTTACATTGGATTCTATAAACCTTTTTAATTGATCCTCCATATCGGTTTTAGAAGGAATTTGCTTTTTTTCTAATGAAGTAGAAGAAAAATAATCCCAAAAAGGGATATTATTGCCCATAAAGTTTAGATAAGATGAAGAAGGGAAATTATAAGAACCTTTTTGATATTCTGGAAGATAAATATAACCCCCTTGAGATTCTAATAGATATATCCCCTTTTTCCCAATATCCTGGATACAAGAATCAAAAGTGTTATAAACAGGTTGAATTGTTATAGGAACACTCTCTTTTATAATGTTATTTCTAAATAAAAAGAAAACAATAACCCCAGAAACAATTAATAAAGCAACTATAATAAAGATTGTTAATTGGCCTTTTTTAAAAAATTTTTTACTTGAATAAAAATGAATTTTTCCCTCTTTAAACATCATCAAGAAATAACGAGAAAGAGATATATAAATCTTATTAGAATTTAATAAATTTCAAAAAAGAAATAAGAAAATTTAAATAAAATATTACTTTAAAATAAAGAAAGGCCTCATAAGCTAATGGTAGACTATGTCCTTGACGTGGACAATGCCCAAGTTCGATCCTTGGTGAGGCCATTACAAGATTTAATTTAATAATTTAGATTAATTTATAAATAAAAAGAGGTAATAAGAGTTATGAAAAAGGTGGATAAAAATATTAAATACTGTCCTAGATGTGGCACCCCAAATGATATAAAGAATAGATATTGTATAAAGTGCGGTTATGATTTTTATGAAAACCAAAAGAAAAAATTAAAATTAAAACAGATATTACTAATTATTTTAGTCCTTTTTGTAATGTGGGTTTTTGTAAGACTAATAACAAATAAACCTATAATTCCTGAAATTTTACAAAGTTTATTTCCAAAATTAAATTCTTCAAATCTCACAATTTTTCAAAATTTAAGCAAAAATAAAAGCTTAAATATGAAATTCTTAAATTTAAGCAGATAGAGTAATATTTAAAAAGCTTTTTCTTTTTTCATCTTTATGAAAATACCAAAAACAACAAAAAGATATTGCCCTTACTGTAAAAAGAAAACTGAGCAAAAGATTAAAGTAATATCAACAGGAGCAAAAAGAGGAACTCTCACTAGAGGTAGCATCAGCAGAGCTAAACTAAGGGGTTTAGGTAGAGGTATAGGAAATAAGGGTAAATGGGGTTCAAAACCTGCTGTTTCAAAATTCAAAAGAAAAACAAAAACAAATAAAAAAAGAAATATTATGTATACTTGTACAGTCTGTGGAAAATCTAAATATCAAAAAAAAGGACACAGAACAAGTAAAGTAATTCAAGAATAAAATGGCACAAGAAAAAAAGAAAAAGAAATTTTTTGAAGTTGAAATTCCGATCATCAACAAAAAAACAGAATTATATGCTTATGATCAAAAAGAATTAGAGAATAGATACATAAAATATGATTTAACAAGAATGATGAGAGGAAAAGGATTATTATTAACTTTAAAAGTTAAATTGAAAGATGGAAAACTTGTTTCTTATCCTAAAAAAATGATTATATTACCTTATTTTATAAGGAGAGTTGTTAAAAAAGGAACAAACTATGTTGAGGATTCATTTGTAGCAAAAACAAAAGACAACGAGGTTATTATCAAACCCTTTTTAGTCACAAGAAGAAAAGTTTCAAGGAATATAAGGAAAAGTTTAAGAAACAAATGTAAAGAAGAATTATTGAGTTATGTTAAAGATAAGAATTCTGAAAGTTTATTTGAAGATTTATTAAAGGGACAAATTCAAAGAAATTTAAGTCAAAAATTAAAGAAAATTTACCCATTATCTTTCTGTGATATAAGAATTTTAGAAATGAAAAATAAAGATTAAATTTTTAAAGAACTAACTTTTCTAAAGAATATTATGCCTGTATAGCTCAGTGGCAGAGCATCTGCCTTGTAAGCAGAGGGTCGGGGGTTCAAATCCCTCTACAGGCTTTACTCTTCAATTTCTTCTGCTTTATTGTCATCTATAAGAATTTTGGCAATCTCTTTTGGGAGATTAGCTATCTGCCCTTTTTCATAAGGTCCCATTTTTTCTCCTTCAAGCCCCATAAATTCTCCGACATTATCTTTAAAGAGAATTAATTTATTTTTTGGGTCAGAAGAACTTCCATTCAATAGATCATTAATATATTTATCAGATTCTTCTAAAGATTTCATTAATTCATCAAATAAATTTTTTTCAAAATTTAGCATATTTTCAAAATCTTGTTTAGATATCCCTGTTTCAGAAGCGATTAAAACAAGATTAAGAATTTTTTTCTTTCTTCTCAAAATTAATTCTTTAAATAAAGTTATAGCATTTTCTAATTGTTTTTTTGTTTTGATAGAGCTATCTGAAAGAGACTCTTCCCTCTCTAAATAATTCTCTTTTTCTTTTAAATAAGAAGCAACTTCATTAACAAAGTTTTTTGGAAGAGGCTGCAATTGTTCAGAATATCTTTCCTTTTTTGAGGCTTCATAAATTTCATTATAAGTAATCATAAAGTAAGGAAGAATTAGTAATTTTTAATAGTTACTATTATTATTTTACTATTTTAAAAAATTAGTTTTTTGAAATAATTCTTTTCCTGTTTCTATTCTTCCCAATTCTCCTTTTTTTGAATCTTTTTCATTAAATCTTTTTTCTTTTATTTCAGAATAATCCCCTTTGTAAAATAAGACAGGAACAGGATCAGCAGAATGCGCTTTATTTTTGCATGGTGTAGAATGGTCACAAGTAACTAAAACTTTAATATGATTTGGAAATACTATTCTGTTTATATAAGAAAAAAGCATTTTATCAATAAGTTCTATCATCTGAATTTTTTCAAAAGGTTTATTGTCATGCCCAGGTATATCTGTTTCTTTAATGTGAATATAAAGAAAATCTGCTTTTCTCAGATTTTTTTTCAATATCCAATTAGAAAATTTACAAGCTTTTCTTAAACCTTCATAAAGGTTAGCATAAACATCAATACCTTTTAGTTCAGGATATTTAAAATTATAAGTTTTCATTCCTGAAACTTTTGAAAAACCTATTTCAAGAGGCATATACGCTGCTGAAACCCATTTCCTATAAAATTTTAATTTTGGGGGTTCTATTCCTGCACCCCTCACAAGAATGAAATTAGCAGGCAAAAGCCCTTTTCTTATTCTTTCAAGATTGATAGGGTGATCTTTTAAAACATTATAAGCTTTTTCTAAAAATTCATTAACAACATTTGCAGAGTACTGAGAATTCTCTTCATCATCAAGAGGTTTACATCTTGATATTTTGTCAGATGAAAAAGTTTTACCCTGAGAATAAATACTTGTATCATTTCCAGAGATATTATCAGAAAAGCCTCCTTTAAAAATCAGACTAGCTCTATGCCCAACACTTATCTTAAATATAAAATTACAAGGAAGTTTAACTTGTTTATTTATTGCTTTTTCTAAAATTTCTGCTTCAGAAGTTGATAAAGTTCTTCCTGCTCTTCTATCTATAATATTTCCTGATTCAATTGAGTCGATTGTTGCAAAATTAGCCCTTAAGACTAAATCCCCCCTCATTGGTTTAAAGCCCAAGCCTCTGGCTTCCAATTGACCCCTAGTACTTGAGATTAAGTCATTTCCAAATATAGAAACAATAGCTTCATCTGACTCCGGTATAAATCCTGGTCTTACAGAGTACATATATCCCAATTCACTTCTTGAAGCAAGGAAATTCAGATTAGGAGTTTTAGCTATTTCTAAAGGAGTTTTATTGTTTAACTTTTCATTAGGTAAATCTGCAGCACCATCTAAGATTATAAGTATACCTTTCATAAAAATCAAAGAACTTAATTCTTTATAAAAATTTATATTCCCTCAAGAACTATAAAAATATTAGAAAAGAATAAAAGACTAACAAGTTATAGATAATTGAAATGTTCAAATTTTTAAAGGAAAAACTAGGAAATTGGGCAAAAAGTTTTGCAAAAGATAAAGAGAAATCTGAAGAATTTCAAGAAGAGAATAAAATAATTAAGGAAAATGAGAAAGATAAGAAAGAGAAATTTAAGAAAAAAGAACAAAAAATAAAAAATAAGGAAAAAACATTAGAAAAAGAGGGACAAACAAAGCAAGAAGAAATTGAAAAAGGGATTAAAGAAAGTAGTCAAGAAGAGATTAAAGAAGAAAATTCTAAGAAAAAAGGTTTTTTTGAAAAGATAGGATTAGTTAATAGAAAAGTAAAAATCTCTGAAAAAGAGTTTGAAAAATATAAAGAAGAATTAGAATTTATTCTTTTAGAGAATAATGTAGCTTTAGAAGTTGTAGATAAAATACTTAAAGAGCTTGAAGATAAAATATCCAATAAAGAGATAACAATTAAAGAGATTGAAAAGGAAATTAAAAACTCTTTAAAAGAGATAATAGAAGAAATTTTAATTCAAGGACAAGACCTCTTAAAAGAGATAAAAAATAAAGAAAAAAGACCTTATGTCGTTTTATTCTGTGGTATAAATGGGAGTGGAAAAACAACAACAATTGGAAAAATCACTAATTATTTAAAAGAGAATAAAATTTCTTGCGTGATAGCTGCAGGAGATACATTTCGAGCAGCATCAATTGAACAATTAGAAAAACATGCTGAAAGACTAAATATAAAAATGATAAGTCATGAGTATGGTGCAGATCCTGCTGCAGTAGGTTTTGATGCAATAAAATATGCAGAAAAGAATAATATTGATTGCGTTTTAATAGATACAGCAGGAAGAATGCACACTCAAAAAAATCTATTAAGAGAGATGGAAAAAATAGTAAATGTATGTAAACCAGATAAAAAAATATTTGTTGGTGAAAGTATAACCGGAAATGATTCTGTTGAACAAATAAAAAGTTTTGATGAAACAATAGGGATTGATGGAATTGTGCTAACAAAGGCAGACATTGACGAGAAAGGTGGTACAGCTCTTTCTCTTGGTTATATCACAAAAAAACCTATCTTATACTTAGGGACAGGTCAAGAGTATAAAGATATAGAACCCTTTGATAAAAAAAAGTTTATTGAAAAATTAGGTTTATAAAAAAATAAATTTAAAACAAATTCTTGAGCTATAAATAAAAATTTACCTAATGTAAGGGTTAAGAAAAGGATTTTTCAGTTTTGTGATCCTTTCAAATTAATGGTGAGTGGCCGGTAACTACCAAATTCTGAATTGCTTATAACGTATGCGATTAAGAGAAGTTTTTGCGAAGCAAAAATTTGGGGAAAATCTGAGCCGAAGATTTTCCCTCTTAATCACTGTTAGGCGTCCCGAGCGTAAGCGAGAGCCTGCAAGGCGTGGCAAAATTTCTTAAAGAAATTTTGAGTTCAGCAAAGGTTTTCATAATCGTTATAGAAGAATTAAGAACCAGAAGTTTTTAAATTGGTCTGGGCTGATTTATCTTTTGCACCAAAATAAGTGTCGCTAACTTTACAGCTCACAAATTCTCAAATTTTAAATACCTTGAATTAATCCTATTTTCATGACTTTTAAGATAATTTACGAAGATAAAAAGACAAAGGCACGTATAGGAAAATTAAAAACTAAAAGTGGAACAGCTGAAACTCCTTTTTTTATGCCTGTTGCAACAAGAGCAGCCACAAAGGGTATAACTGTAGAAGAACTTCATAAGATGGGTGTTCAAACAACAATTTCCAATGCTTTTATTTTATATTTAAGGCAAGGTTCTGAAATAATAAAGAAAGCAGGAGGAATAAAAAAATTCATGAATTGGAAAGGGTTAAACTTTACTGATTGTGGGGGTTTTCAAATGTATTCTAAAAACATTTATTTATCCTCTTCAGACAAAGGAGTTTTATTTAGAAATCCAATAAATGGAGAAAAAATTTTTATAACTCCTGAAAAAGATATAGAAATTCAATTAGATATTGGAAGTGATGTTGCTATGTCCTTAGACTCTATGCCCCTGTATAACCATACAAAAAAACAAATTGAAGAAGCCGGAGAAAAAACAAAAGCATGGGCAAAGAGATGTAAAATACATCATGAAGAATTACAAAAAGAAATTCCAAAAAATAAGAGACAATTATTATTTGGGATAATCCAAGGCGGTATCTATAAAGATTTAAGAGAAGATCAAACAAAAACTTTAATGAAATTAGATTTTGATGGTTATTCAATAGGTGGGTTTGGTTTAGGCGAAACAATTGAAGAAGAGTTTAATGCAGTGAAAGTAGTAAAAGAAATTTTGCCAAAAGAAAAACCAGTTTATCTTATGGGTATAGGTACACCAATAGAAATTCTTAAAGGGATAGAATTAGGGGTTGATATATTTGATTCAAGAATGCCTACACAAAGTGCTAGAAGAGGGACATTATTTACTTGGAATGGAAAAATTAAAATTTTAAATGAAAAATATAAATTTGATTATACTCCTCTTGATAAAGAATGTGATTGCTTTGTTTGTAAAAATTATACTAAAGCTTTTTTAAGGTATCAACTTATAAATGAAGAACCCTTAGGCCAAAGATTAGCAATGTATCATAATGTTTATTTCTTAACCAAATTGATAGAAAAAGCAAAAAAACAAATAAAAAAGAATAAATTTAAAGAATTTAAGGAAAAATTTGAAAAAGATTACAAAAATTGAAATACCCAAAATTTAATAACCTTTAAAATACTTTTAAGAAGATGTTAGAAAAATTAGGAAATGCTATAAAAAAAGCAACAGATAAAATTGCTAATGCAATATTCTTAGATAAAGAAGAATTAGATGAAATAGTAAGAGAATTACAAAGAGCATTAATAGAAGCTGATGTAAATATTTTATTGGTTAAAGAATTAAGCGAAAAAATAAGAAAAGAGGGGTTAGATGAAAGAATCAAAGGAATTGAAAAAAAAGAACATCTTATCAAATTATTACATGATGAATTAACTTCTATTTTAGGAGAATATTCTCCATTAAAATTAAATTCAAAGAGGAATGTAATAATTCTCTTAGGTTTATATGGAAGTGGAAAAACAACAACAATCGCAAAATTAGGAAATTATTATGCAAAAAGAGGATTTAAGGTTGCTTTAGTAGGTTTAGATGTTTATAGACCAGCAGCTTCAGAACAATTGAAACAATTAGCTGAAAAAAACAAATTAAACTATTTTATTGATACAAAAGAAAAAAATCCTGTAAAAATATTAAAAGAGTATGAAAAGAAATTAAGAGATTATAATTTGGTTTTAATAGACACGGCTGGAAGACATACATTAGATGAAGATTTAATCAAAGAAATAAAAGATATAGAAAAAGAAGCAAAACCAACAGAATCTATTCTTGTAATTCCTGCAGATATCGGGCAAGCTGCAAAAAATCAATCAAAACAATTTAAAGAAGCAGTTAATATTTCTGGAGTCATAGTAACAAGAATGGATTCAACAGCAAAAGCAGGAGGAGCTTTGACAGCTTGTGCAGAAACAAAATCTCCAATTTACTTTATAACGAATGGTGAAAAAATAAATGATATAGAAGAATTTAACCCTTCTTCTTTTCTTTCAAGACTTTTAGGATTAGGAGATTTAAATTCTTTAATTCAAAAAATAAATTTGATAACAGACGAACAAAAACAAAAAAAGATTCAAAAAAGTATAGAAGAGGGAAAATTAAGATTAGAAGACGTTGTAGAACAAGTTAAGTCTATGAATGAAATAGGAGGACTATCTAAAATTAAATCTTTAATTCCAGGATTTTCAGATATAAACAAAAAAATATCTAATGATTTAATCGAAAATCAGCAAGAAAAAATAAAGGGATGGGAACATATAATTAAGTCTATGACAGAAGAAGAAAAAGATAATCCAGAAATAATAGAAAAACAAAATTCCAGGTTACAAAGAATAGCAAAAGGTTCAGGCACAACAACAAGTGAAGTTAGATCTTTATTAAAGCAATACAAACTTTTAAATGAGGTTATAAAATCGGGGGTTAATTCTAATAATTTTTCTGGAATGATGAGTCAAAAACAAATGATGAAATTTGCAAAAAAGTTTGGAAAAAAATTAAAATTCTAAAATGCCAAAAAAAGAGTTAATACAGCAAGGAGCAGAAGCAAAAATTTTTTTAGACAAAGATAAAAATTTAATTATTAAGGAAAGAATAAAAAAGGGTTATAGGATAGAAGAGATAGACCATAAAATTAGGAAACAAAGAACTAAAGCAGAAAAGAAAATCCTAAAAAAAGCTTCTGAAATAATTAATAGCCCAACTCCAATAGAGAATAATGAAGATTACAAAATTATGATTCCTTACATAGATGGAAAAAAGATTTCTGAAAGTTTAGAAAATTTTGAGATGAAAAAACAAAAAGAGATTATGAGAGAGATAGGGAATCAAATTGCAAAACTTCATAATACTAATATAATTCATGGAGATTTAACAACAAGCAATTTTATTTTTAACGGAAAAGAGAATAAGACTTATATAATAGATTTTGGTTTAGGTTTTATAAGTCAAAAAATAGAGGACAAAGCAGTTGATTTACATTTGCTTAAACAAGCTTTAGAAACAAAACATTCTTCTAATTATAAAATGTTTTTTGAAGAGTTTCTTGAAGGTTATAAAAAAGAAAGTAAGGACTTTGATAAAATTCTTCAAAGGCTTAAGATTTTAGAGAAGCGTGGAAGGTATAAAGGTGGGTGATTTAGTTATAAATAGCCCTGCCAGGATTCGAACCTGGGTCACAGCCTCCAAAGGGCTATATACTTGACCGCTGTACTACAGGGCTATATTTATTTTTATTTTACATTTATTACAAAGATTATAAAAATATTAAATTTATAAGAGTTTTGATATTTTTTAAAGCGATTTATTAATATAGTAAGATTTAAAAGAGTAGATTAATGTTTAATAAAATGGCAGAAGAAAAAAAGGAAGAAAAAACAACAAAAAAAAAAAAAGTTAAAGAGAATAAAAAAACTCCTGAAGAATTTAAAAAGAAAGTTTTAGAATTGGCCGAAAAAGGATTAACTGCAGAAAAAATAGGAGAAAAATTAAGAAAAGAAGGGTATCATAGTAAAGAATTTAATCTTAAAATATCAAAAATTTTAGGAAATAAATATATAAACCCTGACAAAAAAAATTTAGAAGAAAAATTAGAAAAATTAGAAATTCATTGTAAAAAAAATAAAGGTGATAAAAAATCATTAAGAGCAAAAGATCATTTGATAGCCAGATTAAGAAAATTGAAAAATCATTTGAATCTATCTTAGTTTTACATTAATCAATTTTATTGGGATTATGGCAAATTTCTATTTAGAAGAAAATATTGAAAAAATAAGCAAGGAATTTTTAGAAAAAATTAAAGATCAAGAGGTTTTTGTAATAAGTCATTTTGATACTGATGGAATTACTTCAGCAGTAATAATGATAAAAACCTTAAAACAACTTGATAAAAGATTTTCTTTAAAGATTTTTCCAAGACTTGAGAAAGAAGATGTTTTAAATTTTCCAAAAGACAAAGTTCTATTAATTTTAGATTTAGGCTCTAGTTTTTTAGAAGAATTTGCAAAAAGAAATCAAGAAATTTTTATTATCGACCATCATGAAATCCCAAAAATGGAAGAATCAGAAAGTTTTCATATAATAAATCCTCATCTTTCTTCAGATGAAGAATTGAGTAGTTCAAGCTTAACTTATCTATTTTGTAAAAATTTAATAAAAGATAGTAAAGAATTTGCAAAACTTGCTATTTTAGGTATGATTGGGGATTCTATGGAAAAAAGGATTGATAAATTGAATCATTCCATTTTAAATGATGGAGAAATAAAAAGAAAAAGAGGAATCTTAATTTATCCTTCTACACGACCTATAAATATTGCCTTAGAATATTCTTCAAATCCTTTTATTCCAGGAGTTACAGGGAATAGTGAAGGCGTAAAAGAATTATTAAGAGAATCAAGAATCTCTCCTATAAATGGGAAATATAAAGGGTTAATAGATTTAAGTGACGAAGAAATGTCCAGATTAGTAACTTCAATAATGTTAAGGAATCCAAGATTTAAAAATAAAGAAATTTTAGGAGACATTTTTTTAATTAAATTTTATAATAAATTAGAAGATGCAAGAGAGATAAGTGCAATGATAAATGCCTGTTCAAGATTAGAAGAAGTTGATACCGCAATACAATTTTGTATGGAAATACCTAATGCAAAAAAGAAAGCAGAATTAATTCATGCAAAATATAGACAACATATTGTTTCAGCATTAAATTATATATCTGAAACAGAAAAAGTTCAAGGCGAAGGTTTTGTTATAATAAATGCAAAAGAAAAAATAAAAGATACAATAATCGGAACAGTAGCGAGTATTTTATCTAATTCAGAGATATATGAAGAGGGAACAATAATAACCACAATGGCTTATTATGAAGATAAGATAAAAATTTCTTCAAGATGTACTGGAAAAAGCAAAAAGAACTTAAGAGTCTTGTTATCAGAGGTAATAAAAAAAATTGGTGGAGAATCAGGAGGCCATGAATCAGCAGCAGGGGGGACAATAAAAAAAGAGAATGAAAAAGAATTTATAGGACTATTAAAAGAAAATTTAGAAGTAGAGACTATAAAATTAAATAAGTAAACTTTAAAATATGAATTTCTTTTAGTGTTTAATGGAAAATTTAGAACCAGGAGATTTAGTGATAGGAATAGTTGATAGAATTGTGGGAACAGTTGTATTTGTAAAATTAGATGATAAAACAGAAGGAAGTATAATCTTAAGTGAAGTAGCACCAGGAAGAATAAGAAATTTAAGAGAATATGTTGTCCCTAAAAAAAAGGTTGTCTGCAAAGTTTTAAGAATTTCAGATTCAGGAACAATTGAGTTGTCTCTTAGAAGAGTAACTCAAAAAGAAAAAAAGGAAATTTTTGAAAAAGAAGAATTAAAAAAAAGTTATTTTAATATCATAAAGGCGGTTTTAGGAGAAAAATTTCAAAATTTTTTTGAAAGAATAAACAAAGAAGAAGGAATATTAGATTTTATTGAAGAAATAAAAAACAATGAAGAAAAAGGAAAAGAATATTTTACAGAAGAAGAATTATCTAAAATATTACAAATTATTAAAAATAATAAAAAGAAAAAAAAGATTATAAAAAAAGAGATTGTTTTGTTTAGTAATAAGCCTAATGGAGTAGAATTAATAAAAAAAATTTTGTCTTTTAAGGATATAGAGATAAAGTATATTGCAGCAGGTAGGTATAGTTTAAATCTAGAAGCTGAAAATCCGAAAGAAGCTGAAAAAAAATTAAATAATTATATAGAAGAGATTGAAAAAAGTGCAAAAAAAGAAGGATTAGAATTTTCAGTCAAATAGTTTTAATAATATTTTAAAAAGATAATAAAGATTGTTTTTCCTCAACTAATGCAACACCATATTCTCCGTCATAACCTGGTTTAACTTTTATTTTTCCTTCCCTATTTTTTAATATTAATAAAATAAGTTTATTGCTAACTTTTTTATTTAAAAAATCTTCTTTTGAAATATTAAATAAAATATTAAATTCATTATTAAAAAAAGAAATTAAATCATTATAGGTTTGCCAAGTTTTCTTGCTTTCTAATGTGCTTCCAGATTCAAGAGATATTATCTCGTGCAAAGGTAAAAGTTTAAAAAAAGGTTTAGAATTTTTAGATTTAAATCCTTTTGGAAAACTTGCAAGGGTTTCTACTCGATTCTCAACACCAATTATTAGAGGTTTTTTACAGATTGGGCAGATATTATTCAATTTTTTAGATTCTTCTGGAGAACAAGAAAAACGACATAATCTATGCCCATCCCAATGATATTTTCCATAAGCAGGATCTGTTTCAATTGTAGAAACAAAAGAATTTTCCTTAATTTGTCTGATTAAATCTTGGTAAGAATTAATTTTATTGAATATAGTCGCTTCTCTTCCTAATCTAAATGGCCAAAAACTATGCGCATCTGAAAAACTAACAATTGATTTGCTTTCTAATTCTTTTATTCTCCAATTCATTTCAGGGTCAGAAGACATTCCTGTTTCAATAGCATGTATATTTTCAAACTCATTTCCAAACGCTTCTTTTAAAGAATCAAAACCGCTTTCACTCCCAAAAATACCAAACCAAGGTGTCCAAATATGTGCAGGTATTATCTCTATTTCCTCAGAAATTTTTCTTAGTTCTCTTGAAAATTCTTCACAACTTATTTTAAATATTGGCCTTCCATCATAATCTCTTCTTCCTTTTGTATCCAAATAAGAATTTATTTTTTCTGCAATTTCTAAATTAGGAACAAGAATAACAAGATGAACTCTTCTTCCTTTAATTTGAGTATAAGTTAAACAAACTTCCCCTGTTATCACAAAAGGAAAATCTTCATAATAATACAACCCATTTTTTTCTTTAAGTTTATCTTTAATCTCTTTAATCCAAACAGGATGAGTAAAATCTCCTGTTCCTAACAGATTAAGCCCTTTAATCTTAGCCCATTTAGCAAGATTTTCTAAAGTTATATTAGAACTGCATGCTCTTGAAAATTTAGAATGAATATGTAAATCCGCAATTGTAACTTTATTAAAATCAATTAACATAGATTAAAAGAATATCCTGAATTAATAAAGTTTGTTAGAGGATTACAGATAGAATAAAAATCTTTTTAAACCTCCTTTTTTATTAGGAGATATGGAAGAAAGAACTTTAGTTTTAATAAAACCAGATGCAATGGCAAAACGTCTTGCAGGGAATATTATAACAGATTTGTATGCTTTAAATTTAAAGATGATTGCTTTAAAATTGTCTAATGTTAAAAGAGAGTTGGCAGAAATGCATTATGCTGAACATAAAGGAAAACCTTTTTATGAAGATTTAATAAAGCATCTTACAGGAGAATTGCACAATCATGAGAAAGTTATAGCAATTGTGTATGAGGGAGAAGATGCAGTTAAAAAAGTAAGAGAAGCTATAGGAAAAACAAACCCAGACGAATGTGAACCTTGGACAATCAGAGGAAAATATGGGAAAATTAATACAAAAACAAATTGCCATGAAACAGTTGTTCATGCTTCTGATTCTCCAGAAAATGCAAAAAGAGAAATAGAATTATGGTTTGATAAAAATGAAATTGTTGAATAAAATTAATTTTATGCTTCGTCTACAATTCCTTTCTCTGTAACAAAGAACACAGCTTCTGTATCAGGAAGATCAGGACTATCAATCAATTTTGCAACTCTTGAATCCTTTTTACCTCTTCTTAAATAAATTCTGTAAGTTGAAGCATGCCCAACAATGTTTCCACCAATAGCAACTGTTGGATCTCCAAACATTTGCGCAGGATTAGACATTACCTGATTTGTAACATATACTGCAAGATTATGTTGTTCTGCTAATTTCATTAGATTGTGCAAATATCTATTAAGTTTTTGTTGTCTATCTGCTAATTGACCTCTTCCTGAAAATTCTGCTCTAAAATGAGCTGTTAAAGAATCTATAATAACAAGTTTTATAGGTTCTCCATTCTTAATCATTTCTGTAACTTTATCTAAGAGTAAAATTTGATGGTCAGAATTAAAGGCTCTTGCAACAAATATATTTTTTAAAACTTTTTCAGGGTCAGCACCGATCCCTTCTGCAATCTGCCTTATTCTTGCAGGCCTAAAAGTTCCTTCTGTATCAATAAATACACATTTACCATTAGCTCCGCCTTTTTCTATAGGCAATTGAACATTTACAGCGAGCATAGATCCAAGTTGAGTTTTTCCACTGCCAAAAGCTCCAAATGCTTCTGTAACTGCTCTACCTTGAACCCCTTTCCCCCCTAAGAGAGCATCAAGTTCTTTACTTCCTGTTGTAATATAACAAATATTAGCCCTCTTTTCTGCAAATTCTATCCCATCAACAAAACCAAGATTAAGAAGTTTTCTTGAAGCTTGAATAGCTTTTCTAGCAACACCTGGTCCAACACCTGCTATTTCTGCTAATTCACTAGGGCCCATAACTGCTAAAGACATTAAGTCATAAATTCCTGCTGCTTCTAATTTTGCAGCAACAGCGGGCCCAATTCCAGGAAGGTCTGTTAATTGTGGCTCTTTTCCACTTTTAGGATCATAAGTTGATTTAAGATTTTCTAAATCATCTTCATCTTCTTCATCTGAAACTTTTTTAGGACTCATAAAAAATGTAATTAATATTCATTTATAAAGATTATTCCTTTTTTAGATATATCTTAAAAAACAACTAATTTAAACAAAAATAAAGAAAGATCTAAAAAGATAAAACTAATAAAAATTATTTTTTCAAAAATTTTTCCTGTTTTTATAAACCCCTTAATCTTGAATTTTATAGGATAAAAAGGATAAACACCATTAATTGTTAAAGAATCTAAAAATAAGTGTAAAAATAATCCAAAACAGAGATAAATTCTTAAAGAAAGAGGTAAAAAAGAAAGAATAAAAAATGAAAGTACAATAAAGAACAAACTATGCATAAAACCTCTATGTTTTACAAAAAATTGCAAAATCCTAAAAACTTTCTTTTTTCCAATTTTAGATAGCCTTGAATCAACATCAGGGATAAAAGTTCCTAAAAGAAAAAAGGTAAAAGACAAAAAACTAAGAAAAGAAGTATTAAAGTTATAAAAGAGTATAAATAAAAACAAATTAAATACAATATGAGTTTTTAATAACATCCATAAACAAAAAAACAGATCTATAAATTAGTTTTCATTTTTTTCTAACTCTGATATCAAGTTATCAAGATTAACTTCTTCTATGTTTTCTATATTCATTTCAAGATTATTAAACAATTTGTTCTCTTTTATTGAACCAGAAAAGATAAACTCTTTTCCTAATAATTCTTGTCTTTGATTTATCAAGTTAGATTCATTTTCTATGTTTAATCCTAATTTTTCGAGATTTTCTTGAAATGCCACTGCTCTTATTGTTCCTGTTCCATCATCTAAAACCAAACTTATTAAAGCTCTTCTTTCAACAGGGACATTACCATGTTCATTGCACATAAAAGAATTTCCTTCTTTAACAACTTTTTTCCCACAATTAGGACAAATATAAAAGAATTTAACATCAAAAGACTGAGTAATAAAAGCTCTTATTTTAATACTTTCGCCTTTCTTTATATTTTCAATTTTTTCAATTTTAAAATTTTTTTCTGTTTTAACATTTTCAATATCAATTTCTAAAAGTTTAATTTCTGAAAAACTGCTTAAATGGATCTCATTATCTCTCATGCTCCCATTTATAATCTCAATAGTTTTTCCTTCTGTTAATTCTCCTGATTCTATTAATGAAATATCTTTAGTATCCCATAATACTGTTTTAATATTAGAAGTCTCATCTGCGATCACAAGATTTGCAACTTTTCCTTCATCCCCTTTTTTTGTCTTAAATGTCCTTATTGGGTATAAGTTTATTATTTTTCCAACAACATTTACTTTTTTCATCCCAGGAAGTAATTCCTCAATCTTTAATTTTTGATTATCAAAATTTATTCCTAATTCTGCAGCAACTATTTGAGCAGCACCCTCTTTGCTTATTAATCCTGAAAGTCTTGCTCTTTTAGCTTCAATTAATCTTTCAACTTCTGTTTTTTCAGTATTAGAAAGTTTAGATATTTTTTCAACAATTCTCTCATAATTTGTCATAGGCATTATTAAAAAAATAAACATAGGTTTTTAAGGATTTGCAATAAATGAGCTGTTAAGTTAGCGACACCTAATTTAGATAAATTTCTTTCAGGTACAGACAACTTTATATACTTCATGTTCCTGAATTAAATCATGAAGATACGAGAGGTTTTAGATAAAAAAGTGGGGAGTACAGAATACACAAGATATATCACCACTTTACCAAAAGAGGTAGTTAAGGATTCAAAACTCCTTGGTAAAGAGTTAAAAGCAAGAGTTGAAAAAGGAAAAATAATTTTAGAAGAAGCATAATTCTTTCATGTACCGAAAGGTTTATATACTTCATGTACCTGAATATAGGTATGATAAAGTGCAAACATTGTTCAAGTACAAGTTTTCTAAAGAAAGGATTTAGAAAAACAGAACACCGAGGGAAAATACAAAAATATTATTGTAAATCTTGTCACAAATTTTTTACAAATGATGAAGGGTTTTATAGAATGCGATTCTCATCTGAGACAATTACCTTATCTATAGATATGTATTTATCTAATCTTTCAAGTAGAAAAATGAGAAATCAATTAAATAGACATTTCAAAACCAAAGTATCTCATAATTCTATTTTAGATTGGGTGCGAAAATATAGTTTGAAAGTACATAATTTTGTAGAAAAATTAGGATATAACCTTGGAGATTCTTTCTATGCAGATGAAACCGAAATTAATAGATTGGGGCATAAAGATAATTTCTGGGCTTGTGTAGACTGGAATACTAGATTAATTACAGGAGTGCATTATTCTACTCAAACAACAATCCAAGAAGCCAAAATTTTTATAAATAAAGCAGTAGGTAAGGGGAAGCCAAAGTTTATACAAACAGATTCTGCACAATTTTACCCTCGTGCTTTTAAAAAACTATTCTATTCTAATAAGCTTGGAGGTTTAGTAGTGGAACATAAAATACAAAATGTACGAAGAACAAAGGTACATAACTATAAAATTGAAACGGTGTTTATGAAAATTAAGGATAGAGTGCATGATTTTAGAGGATTAAAAGCTCTCTGGTCTGCTCCAATCATCATGGTTGGATTAACAATTCAACATAATTTTATAGAGAAACATTGTTCAACAAATAGTGTTCCTTGTGAATTAGCAGGGCAAGATTTAAACTTGGGAGAAAATAGGTGGCTTGGTTTAATTAAATTAGCAAGTGCATAAATTACTAAACAAATCCAAAAGTAATCAAGATTCCCAAAGCCAACATAACTACTCCTGCAATTAAGTGTAAAATTCTTAAATTATTGTCCTTCCATTTTGTTGCTTTTTCTACATTAGCAAAGCCAAAATAAATTAACAGAGTAATTATAATTAAGGGCAATACAAATACTAAATTATACAATAACAAAAGAGGAATTGAAGCCCACATAGTCATTCTATCTGCTAATAACCCCAAGATAACAATATAAGGTCCGCCTGTGCAAGGCAACTCAAATAAGCAAACTACAAAACCCATTAAAAACGCTCCTAAAGGGGTTGTAACTTTCCCTAACATTTCTTTTAATTTGGGTCTCCAGCCTCTTGGGATTTCCATAACAAAACCTCCGCCACCATAACAAAAGAAATCTTTGATATTTGCTAATCCTATTACTATTGCCAAAACTCCAATTATTTTATAGAACCAATAAGAAAGACCTGAAACTTGAATCGCTGAAAATAATCCCAATCCAAACAAAAAATAAGCGATATAGATTGAAATAGTAAAAGCAAAACCTGCTTTAATTGCTTTCTTTTTATCTCCTGCAACTAACAAAGCACTCATTAAAATTAACAAAACGGCAATAGCACATGGATTTATTGAATCTACCAGTGCTGCTCCCACAACGGTTAAGATGGATAATGAATTTAATTTTTCCATGGGGGAAGTATTTCCTGTCTTGCCTTCCCCATTTGTTGTTTGAAAATCAGGGCATTCTGCTCCATGATTCTGTCCTATTAATTCAATAAGATTCTCCGAGATTGGGCTATCTCCTATAAGATAACTTTCGCCAATTAAAACGGCAGGTATTCCTCTTTCGGAATTAGATATATTATAAACATCAAAATATTGATTCAATAAAAGCATATTTGAACGATTGTTATAAATTTCAAATCTATGAATATCAAGAGAAGATTGGGAATATAATTCTAGGTTGTTTATAAATGACTCAACTTTAGCACAATGTTGGCAACCATCTCCATAAAAAAAATAAATACAAGTTGAATTTTGGGCACTCACAAAATTAGCAGTTATTAAGATTAATAACAATCCAAAAAATAAAAGTTTTAATTGTTCATATTTTATAATTTCCCCCTCCTATTTTTATTGCCTTTCCATTAACTATTGCATCACATATTTTTTTTCTTGCTGATAAAACTAACCTATGAAATGTTGGCTGAGAAATATTCATTTTTTTAGCACATTCTTCTTGTTTTAATCCTTCTAAATCTTTTAATCTAACTGCTTCATATTCATCTACAAGTAAAACTACTTCTTCCAATTCACTTAAAGGGATTCCTCTTGGTTTAAAATAAGTAACATCTGGATTAAACCTAACTCTCCTGCATAATCTTGGTCTTACCATAATGAATATTTATTCATATTTCTATTTAAATTTTACTAAAATAAAAAAAGAAAAAGACAAGAAGAAGGCTTATTTAATTTCTTTAAGCCTTTCTTCTATTTCTTGCTTTTCCAAATCAATTTCTTTAAGTTCTGCTTCAAGGATTTTCTTTTCTTCTGTTTTGGTCAGATTAACGGGCTTGCTGTATTGGGATCTTCCCCAGAATCTCCAACCCATTCCTCTGCCAAATCCTCTACGCATACCTCCTCCACAAGGTCCTAAACCTCTTCCAGTCATAGCCCCTTGCCCATTTGGTCCTGTTCCGTCTTGTCTTGGCATTTTGTTTCCTCCAAATTGTGTTTATTTAGTTATGAATATATATTCATAATACTATTTAAATGTTTTGTTTCATAATTTTAGAAGTCCAGAATAAGTGACTTTAACTTAACAGCTCAGCAATAAATAAAGGATAACAGAAGACTTATAAATCAAAAAAATCTAAAGAATTTATGGGAATCGCAGCAGTAAAAATAAAGATTTTACCCAATTCGCCTGAAACAGATTTAGAAACTATAAAAGAAAAAACAAAAGAGTTAGTAGAAAGTCTTGGTGGAAAAAATTGCAATTTTGAAGAAGAACCTATTGCTTTTGGATTAAAAGCGATAATTGCTTTTTTTGCCTGGTCTGAAGAGGTAGAATTAGAGAAACTTGAAGAAAAGATAAGAGAACTAGAAGGAGTAAGCTCAATACAGGTTATAGATATGAGAAGAGCTTTTGGTTCTTAAATAAAAAATAATTGATAAATGGAAATTTCAGAAGAAGAATTTAAAGAAATAAAAGAAAAACTAATCTCTTATATAAATAGTAATTTTCCAGAAGATAAAAAATTAAGTTCTTTAAGTAGATTAGATTCTATGGATAAAGAAGAATTGGCTAGTTTTTTAGAAAAAAATAATATTTTATTTGAAGATAATGAGTGTATTTTTTGCTTAATAAGTTCAAAAAAAATACCTTCTTGCATTTTAGAGGAAGATGAAGAAAATTTAGGCGTTTTGGATATAAATCCCCTCTCAGAAGGGAATTCTTTTATAATTCCAAAATCTCATGGTAAAGTGAAAGAATCCACTCTTTTATTAGCTCAAAAAATAAAAGAAAAAATAGAAAAAAATTTAATGCCCTTAGAAGTGAAAGTTGAAAAACAATCCATTTTTAATCATGAATTAATAAATTTAATTCCAATCTATAAAGATAAAGAATTAAAAAAAGAAAAAAAGAGTATTGAAGAGCTTGAAAAGATAAAAGAAAAAATTCTAAAAGAGGATAAAAAAGATTCTGATAAAGAAGAATCAAAAGAAGAAAACGAAGAAGAAATTAAAGAAGAGAACATCTGGTTACCAAAGAGGATTCCATAAATTAATTTTAAAAAAATAAGATATCACAAAAAGCAAAAAGCCTAATAAAAAAGTAGGGGAAAAAGGAATTCCTTGTCTTATCTTTACTTTTTTTAGTTCTAATCTTATTTTTCTTATTTCTTCTTTTGTTAAACCCTCCCATTTAGATTTGATAGTTTCTTTTTTTAATCTCACATCCTTATAAAGCCAGTCTCCTTCTGTTAAATTTTTAGTTAAAACTTCTTTAATCATACAACACTCATCTAAAGATTTTGAATAAATATAAGAATAAGTTAAAACTAAAATAAAAAATCCTAAAAAAACGAAATTGAATTTAGATAAAAAGACGAAGTTTAAAATTGTTGATAAGAAAAAGAATAACCAAGATAATATAATCAATCTTTTTTGAAATTTAACTTCTTTAATAAATTTAATCTTAAAGGATTTAAAATTTTTTAATGTAAGAAAAACGCTTGAAATTAAAACATAAATTAAAGAAGCTATAAAAAAATAAAATAAAAAATTAAGGAATAAAAGGAGATTTGAACTAAAAGAATAATCTAATGGCAAAATTGCTCCTAAAGCCATCATAAGTTTTGCATCTCCTCCTGCAAAAAGTCTTGAATAATAAAACAGGTTAGCTAATCCTAAAAAAATAAGAAATCCAATAAATCCTTGGATAAAAAAATTAAAATTATTTTCATTGAACAAAGAATAAAAAAACCTAAAACCTAAAGCAAAGATTATCAAAGAATAATTAAGCCAATCTGCAATCTCTCTTGATTTAAAATCTTGAATAACTGCAAATATAAGATAACAAAAACTTAAGATTAATAAAAATATTATTTCATACATTTTAAAAAAAAGAAAAATAAGTTTATAAAATAATTTATTTTATCTTTTATTTTATTTCAAAAGTTCTTTGAGCTCCACCCTGCTTATAAGGGTGTTTCTTTTTTTCTTTTCTTTTTTCTTTTCTTTTGTTTCTTTTTTCAGGAAATCCGTAATCTGACATTTTTATGTTTTAGATTCATGGTTACAAGACTTTATAATCTCTAAATTTGAGATGGTTACTCCGTTGTTAGCGACATTTAAATAACCTCTTTTTGTTAAATCTTCTTCTTTAAGATTATTAAGCACATAAAAACAGGTACATCCTGAACAAATCTCATTTCCAGAGGAATCCAGAAGGTTAATTTTTTTAGAACAAAAATCAAAGGTTTCAATATTCTCTAAATAAGGATCTAATGAAAATTTCTGAACTAATTCATCATAAAAGGCTTTACAGACCTCGTCTACTTTAAAACTTGAGATATCTGGTTCACACGGAAAATCTAAAGTAATAAGATTATTGTTTTCATCTAAAAATTGGATATACTTTCCTGTTGGGTCATTTTGATTATATCTAAGAGAGAGATAGTTATTATAATCATTATTGATACAACCAAAAGGTTTTATTATATTCTCTTTAAACGAATCGGAATCTCTCCCTCTATTTTCAGCAGATTTATAAGTTTTGTAATAAGATAATAGACCTCCATACCTTACATTTGTTTTATCAACAAAATAGTAATAAACGCCACAACGCTCAAAATCATTTTGATTAATTTGATAAGCATCAATAACATTATTCATTAGTTTTGAATTTGATTTTAAATAAGCATATCCAGTTAATCCATTTAATGAATTAATAGGTTCATAACAAAATTTTACAGCTTCTGGATTAGTCTGGTCTAAATCTTGGTAAAATTGGCTTGATTTTTTTCCTGTTGCAACATTAATTGCATTGATAAGTAAATCTTTATTAAAGTTATCAACCCATTCTGCATTTGTAGAATAGTAAATATAATTGTTAAGAGATTTTTCAAGAGTTGGATCAAGGTTCAATTCATCTTTAGAAATTATTAGAGGTTTTTCAAGGAAATTTGAACATTCTTTTGACAACAAAGTATATTCTTTTTCAGAATTTTGAATAAAAGATTGTAAATATAATTTGTTTTTTGTGCATTGTAATTGATTAAATTGCTCTTTGGAATTTATGTTATTATTAAATTCAACAGAGCAAGTTATCTTAGGACAAGAATCAATCTCATAACTCGGCTTATATCTAGAAAGGAAATAGCAAGTTACATCATTAAGTTTATTTCCTAAATTATCTGTTAATGTTCTAGGTTTATAACAATAATCATTAGTAAATCCGAGATTACATGATAATTGACAAAATCCTTTGATTAAATCCACATTTGAAGGCCCTCCTAAAGCGGATTTTAATTTTCCTATAACAATTTGTAATCCTCCTGACAAAGCAATAAGAACTATTGCTGCAAGAATTAATGCAACAAGAATAAAGGCCATTGTATCCATACCTCTTTTATCTTTTATCATTAAAGATTTCATCAATTAAAAAAGAATTAGTTATTTAAAAAAGTTGTTAAAATAAGAGAAAAAAAGAGAGATTTAAGAAAAAGAATTAATGATAATAAAAGAGAAAAATAATAAATTTAAAAGATTATTAAAAAAGAATGAATGGAGAAAAATTATTCTTCTGAATTATGTCCTCCAGCAGGAGCAGGAGCTATCCCAGGGTTACATATTGTAACCTCTAAGGTATACTTATTTTTTTCTTCTTTTGCAGAATAAACATAAATTAACTTGGGATCTTTCTCACACTCCTCTTTTCTGAAAGTTTCATCTTTATTAGGCTCCATGATTTTAATTTTATCATCCCATGCGAGCCATATCTCATCTAAATTATTCCTTCCACTAACTGCACTATAGGCTGGATTATTTGTGCTTAGTTTAGATAAATAATAACAAGTAAATCCTTTAGAATAAACAATTTTTTTGCCTGCTTGTTCTATTGTAAAAGCAGGTAAACCTTTAGAAACAAATTCTTCTGGTTTTGTATATGTGTTAACACAAAGATCAGTTATATCATTAATATTTGAAGCAGAAAATAATTGATTATAGCTAAAAAAGTTATATATAAAAAATACACCAACAGCAAGTGCTAAAATCAAAGAGATTAAGATCCAAGGTGTTTGGTCTCCTCTTTTGTTTATTTTTTTTTCTAACTTCATATCTTTTATAATCTTTTAGTATTTAAAAAGCTTTTGTTAATTTGAAGTTATTTAAGGTTTTTAGAATTATTTTTGATTATTATTTGTTAATAATATATTTGACTCAGAATTATAATCAACTTTTATATTATTTGCAAAAGATTTAATTTCTTCAACTGTCATTTTATTTTTTTATCCTTTTAATTCTAAATATCTCTCTAAAACAAGTTCTGTATAGTAAGGTGAACCTCCTGCACCCCAACCATTATAACCTCTTATTTTAGAAGCCCAACCAGAATATTTAACACTTCTTGTACAATCAGAATGCATTATCAATGTAGAAGCATCACATGTAAAGCCTCCATCTTTATATTTACCCCCTGTAAAAATGCATTCTTTATCAAATTTATCTTTTAGAAGAGATACTGCTCTTTTTATAGAAGAGGCTGGATTTTGAATAAGGTCCTTACAATCCTCTTGACTTTTTGTATTTATCTGCATTAAACCACAGTCAGAAGAAGAAACTTTCCCATTACTCTCTTTATTTGAATTTATAGCTAAGGCCACACAATCAGATTCTTGCATCATTATAGACAATAATAAATAAGGATCTATCTTGTTATTATCATCTTTGCAAGCTTCATCAACAAGAAGTCCAGCATAATTTTTACAATTATCTTTACATTTACATTGACTTGCAACATACTCGGCATTAGTATCTGAAATA
Source organism: Candidatus Woesearchaeota archaeon (assembly GCA_964417865.1). GTDB lineage: Archaea > Nanobdellota > Nanobdellia > Pacearchaeales > GW2011-AR1 > RBG-13-33-26. Next base: position 28,463 of record CAYQJI010000001.1, on the reverse strand, counting down.
GATTTCATTAAATTAAATAAATTATTTTTAAGAAGTTCTTTATTTGAACAGTCAACATTACTTATTAAATCGTTAATATCCATATTGTTGATAATTAACTTATTATAAGGAGAATCTACTTTAGGGCATTGGCATAAATCTTGATAAGAACATTTAAACTCTTGGATGTTCTCTTTTAGTTTTAAGTATTGTTGATATTGTTCATTTTCAATTTTTGTATTTTCTTCTTCTAAAGCAGAAATTCCATAAAAATTAAATTTAACTTTATTAGAATTAGTGCTAAAACTGAATAAAGCAAGAACACAAACTATAAGTGTTCCTAAAACAAAAATATTTATGCCTAATTGAGCTTTTTTATTTTTAATCATTTTCTAATTTTATTAAATTTATAATTTTTGAATGATATGAATCAAAATCCTTTGTATTCATTGAAGTAACTTCTGATAGAGAAATTTCACTTTTTGAGATTAAATGTTGATTTTGAACCTCTATTAGAGTATTCTTTGGTTCGAAAAATTTTACTAAATTTGAATGATTAATAAATAAAAGTGAAACAATTACAAATATTAATAATATAATAAAAATTAATATTAAAGCTGCACCCCAATTAAGAGTATACCCTATCTGAGCTTTTTTATACTTTAATATTCTCATTTAATTTTTTTATACCTCCAATAATTTCTATAATATATTCATTTCTTGAATTATCCCCCATAATTTGCCTTGTAAATGCATAAAATTTTTTATTTTTACAGAATGGAAGAGTCTTATAAATATTATCTTCGTATTTAATTTCTTCTAAAACATTAGATGAAGGATAAAAATTTTTTTGTAATTGTAAATCACAAAAATCTTTAAAAATTTCATTTCCTGCAATATAATTTACTAAAAGATTATCTTTATAACTTAATGAATTTGACGCTGTGTCCAATTTGTAAATATTAACTTGAATAAAATACTGATTTTCTTTAGGATAATTTTCATCAAATAAATTTAAATGACAATTTTTTATTAAGAACTCTTTATCTATTTCTGGCTCATTTTTAATAAGTTTATTTTCTGAACTTATATCCTTTTGCCTTAAAGAACTTTCAGAAATAAAATTAATATTATTGTTAAATTGCCCAGCATAATAAATGCAATCTGCAACCTGATTTATCAGACTATTAACCTCCATATCTCTAATATCTATGGGAGATTGAAAAAACATATTAACCATTATATAAATTACTGCGGCGACAATTACTGCCATTACAAACCACCACATAGAAAAAACATTTCCTCTTTTGTTTTTTTTATTAATCAAAAAAATTTTCATCTTTATTTTAATTTAATTTAGTTTTTCATTTTCAAGATTTAACTCTTCATTTTCAATATACTCTCCTATCTTAAAGACAAATTCTCCTGTATAACCCTTTTTATTTGTATTATAAAGAGGATAGTAACTAACTATATTGATATTATTAAAAAAAGAATAAGAACTCCATTTACCCCTTGCAAGAGTAACTAAAACTTTATTATCTTGAATTTTTATCATATCATTAATATCTACACCATTGGATTTAGCAATTTTTACTGCATCAGACAAATCAAAAGTAATAGTCATTCCAGGTTTAGCATTATCTATTAACAAAGCTATATTCTTAGCATAATTTAATTCTAAAAAAGAAATTTTATAATTTTGATTTAATAAAAAGAGTATAAGAACTCCAAAAAAAATAAAATCTAAAATTATATCAACAAAGTTATTCAAAAATAAATCATTCCCTTCACCTTTTTTATTTTTTATCATATTAAATAAATGGAAAAAGAATATTATAAAATTAACTAATAAATGATAAAAAGATTAAGCGATAGTATTAATTTCAGAACATTTAATGTTGCTTAATGATTTCGCATTAGCTTCCACTAAATTAGGCCCAAAGAAAACTAAACTACTCTCTTCTTTATTTGTCTCTTGATTTTTTTTTGAAAAGAGTAAATCATTAATTAAAAAATTACTTGTTGATTGCACGCCTTGTCCTATTAATGCTCCTCCTACAAAAAGTGCTCCCCACATAATGGCAGACGGTGGTGAGATAATAAAACCCGCAGCTAAACCCAATAAAGACCCAGTGGCAGGTCCTCCATAAGTAGAAAGAATATTAAGGAGATCACTATTGTCCATAGCGCCTAATAGAACAAAATAATTTTTTGAAAAGTTTAGAGGAGCTAAAGAAGGAATATTATTCAATTTTTCAACTTCTAAATTTTTTTGTGATTCTATATTTGAATTTTCTGTTGGAATAAATCCATTTGTTAGATAATTATTGAATTGAGAGAATGAAGAAATTCCATAAAGGTAAGTTAAATAATTTTCATTACTTTTTCCAACTTTTGTTTTGGCTAAATAAATGTAAAATTTTGTTTGATTTAATCCAATAACTTTCCCATTTTCATCTTTCACAAAATAAGAATTTTCATCTTTAATTTCATTTAAATCTTTATCAAAATATATTAAAGAACATAAAGAACAATAAAGATCTGTTTTTATATTAAATTTGGAAAAATAATCCAATTTGCCTTCCCCAAACATAGACCAACAATTTCCAAGTTCATCAGCCAGAATTTTAAATATTTCATCACTAGAAGAAACTTTTTTTACATTACTTATTGATAGGTCCTTATCACATTTATTATCAGAACTTATACAAAGGTATTTAGTATGACAATTTAAAGAAGTAGATAATTTTTCTAACCCTGAAATTTGTTTAGAAGTTGCTTTTAATAAAACAGAAGTTTTACAAACAATTTGATTAACCTCCTCTTCATAATTAAAGCCAACTAAAAAGGCCAAAAGAATTATAAATCCGATTATTAAAACAATTAAAGTAACAATGTTCTCTGTTGTAAGTTCTCCTTTTTTCATTTTTGATTTATTTCTTTTCATTTTTTATTTTATAATTAAAATAACTTATCTTTTATTATATTAAAATATATTTAGATATTTAAATAAAAAATAGAGTCCTCCTAAAACTAATAAAAAAACCACTATCCAATAAAAATAATCCATAAAATTATTGAAATTCATTTTTTAGCTATATTTATTATTTTATTTGTTCTATCAAAAGAAACTTTAAGGAAAAGACCATTAGAAGAAATTTCTAATGCACCCAAATTGTAGGATAATGTATAATCATCAAAATCAAAAGGGTAACAAACACCTTTAGCTTTTTCAGTACATATAAATCCTTCGGAACATATACAGATGCAAGGATTTTCTCTACATTCTTTAATAGGAGAAGAAGAATCACCTTTTAAAGTTCCAAAAAAATACCAACCTTTGGGGTTTGGAATGAATACCTTAACTTCATTGACACTCTCTTGATTTAGGTTCTGATTAATTAGACCAAATAACAAGTTTAAACTTGATTCTGCTTTCTCAACAGATGAAGGAAAAATTAAAGGAATTAATTTAACACCTAAAAAAATAAGAAGCATGACTCCAATAACTGCAAGAACTATTTCTAAAACATTTTTAATTAAAAAATCTGCTTTCTTGTTTTTATTTAATTTCATATTAAGATAAATTTACTTTTATTTAATTATTATTTTAAGTTGGGAGATTATTAAAAAAACTGGAGAGATAATTTTTTGATAGATAGATTCCAAAACCTATAGCAGCAACTATCAAAAGGCCTAAAATAATCTTAACAATTTGCTCAAATGTTATTTCCATTTTATTTGCCAAAAGAGAATAAGGATTTAATTGAATCTGAAAGATTATTTAACTTTCCATTTGAAATGAAATAAAAGATAAATAATACAGATAAGATTAATAACGCAATTAAAATCCAAATTATAAAGTCAGACATTACTGCTCTTTTTTTCATAAAAAATTAAATAAAAACCAATTAATAAATTTATTTAATTAATCTAAAGTTATTGAATCAAACCAGAAAGAACAAAAGAACTTAAGAATGATAAAGCTATAGAAGAGCCTATCGCAATTATAGAATAAAGAAATATTGCTCTCCTTAAATTCATCCCTGTTAGATAAATCTGATCTAATTTATCTTCTCCAGAATCTATAGCAACCAGAGTCTTTGTTAAAATAAAAACTATTTCAATAAGATAAATTCCCACAATTATTTGCAGGAAATAAGGGGCTATTGTTTCTGTCCCTTCAAACATTTTTAATATTGAACCTATATTCCCAAATTGCGAAGAAGAAACATCTGAAAAATTATTACTGATAGTAGAAATATAACTTAAAATAGAGCTCATCATCATAGATAATCCAACAATTATTCCAGAGAGTATAGGAGCTAAAAAAGTCATATTACTCTTCATATCTGAGATAATTTCTGAAAGCAGATCTTTAAGTCTGTCAGTTATCTTATAAAAATTCTTTACATATTGGGAAAGATTAACTAAACTTAAAGCAGCAATTGTTGAACCTTTCTTAGAGGATTCTACAAGAATTTTCATACTTGTATAAACCAAACTTGAAGGATAATAAATTAAAACCCCTCTTTTACTATCAAATAGGGCTTGTTCCACACTCATTCCCATTTGGGTTATATTATAATTAGTTTTTTTGAAAAAATCCTCTGTCCTTAACCCTTTTGTGTCTTCTGCAACTTTTCCAAATGCTATCTCCAAGGGTGTTCCAGTTCCAAGTTTATTTCCTAATTGGAATAAAGAATTATTAAATTCAATTTCTAACTCTTTTGTTTTTTCCCTCTCTTTTTTTAATTCAGAAGTTTTTCCTTTAAAAGAAATATAAAAAAATAAAGCTACTCCAAAAATAAAAAATATACTTAAAATCATAGAACCAATACCATAAGGCCCTTTAATTACACCATCAACTTCAGTTATACCAAAAAAATAAGTATCTTCTCCAAAAAAAGGAAGTCCCAACTGAGAAAAAGTATAATCTCTCTGAAGATTAAGCCATAAAGGCAAAGGAGTATATTGAAAAATTAAAGGAATTAACCCTAAAAGAATAAATGGGAAAGAGATAAGAAAAGCTTTAATAATTGGTTTTTTGGATTTATATAAATAATATTTGGGATTTTTTTCTAATAAAGACACTTCACCATGACCACCAGGTCTCAAAAATAAAATTTTATCAGTAAGATAAAAAACAAGGAAAGGAACTATTAAATTGAATAAAACAAAAACATGAGAGGTTTTCAACTGGTTCTGCAAGAGTATATTTGCCATAGGCAATAAAGCAATAGCAAGAGTTGGTAAAATGACTCCTAACATATAAACATTAGTCAATGGACTCCTAACTTCATGAGTAAATTTTAACATTTTATCATAAGTGCCATCTAAAACTAATTGTAGAGATTTTTCTAATATGTCAATTCTTTTTTCTTCATTAGGTTCAAACAAACTGCTCTCAATGAGATTGAATGATTCAATAAACTGAGGAGAATAGTCTCTCCATCTAGAAAGGTAATTATCTAAACTTTCTTTGATAGTTGAAAATTTTCCTATTTCAACATCATAAAAAATTTTTTTAAAATTTAAATTTAAAGGATATTCCAAATGTTCTGATGCAAAGGAGATAGCTTTTTCTAAATTAGAAGTATGTCTCATATAGATAACAACATATAGAATAGCAGGAACCATCTGTGAAGAAGCTTTTAATCTCCATTTATTAGCAACTCTATCAGGATAATTTCTTAAAAAATGATAAGAAAAAACTCCAACAATACATATCATAATAAAAAGACCAGCAGGAAAAGCACTACCAGTTAGATATGAGAGAGCAAAACAGAAAATTAATCCTAAAAAAAAGATTAATAGAAAAGAAGTAAATGCTAATGTAACAGTATGCCAAGGTTCTATATCTAAATTAGCTATATCTAATTTTTTTTGAATTTCTTCTTCCTCTTTTTTTGAGATTTTTAGTTTTATGATTTGACCTAAAGCAATACACCATTTTTCATAATTAGAAGGTTCTGGACTTATTTCTTTTTTAAAAGATTCATAAGATTTGCTATAAGAAGATTTTTTTATACTATTAAAAGAGTCTAAATCTTTTTGTAATCTTTGAGAATGTTTCTCAATTATCTCATGAATATCTATTTTTTTGTCTTCCATGATCTCTCTTTATATAAGAATAAAAAAGAAAAAAGATTAATAAATGTTTAGAAAATTAGAAATTATTCAAAGAAATTTGATTATCAAGCCATTTTTTCCATAATGAAAAAACTTTTTCTGAAGAGAGTTTTCCTTCTTCTTCTCTTACTTTATCAGAAATTTCATGAAATGCTTGATTTGCAAGCACATTAAATTTAGCTTCTAAAAGTTTGTTATTTTTTATTCTTTCTGCAGAGTCTACTAATTCTTGCTTTATCTTTGCTCTTAAAAGAATATTGTCATAAACAGCATCCCAATCACCAACCCAATCATGAACATTTGAAGCGATCTCCTTTATAATTTCACTATCTCCGTTGATTAAATCAGGAGTTATCTCTAATTCATCTTTTTCAATATTATAATTAAGAAGATTAACAAAACCTTTTTCAGAAACAGGATCATTTACCCAATGTTTTCTAACTTCTGAAACCTGTACAACTCTCTTTTTAGAATGTAAACCGTCTGCACTTTTTATTGGATTACAAATAACAATTATATCAGTTGCCTTAAAACTAGTTGTAGGAACTTCTAAATCATTCACAACCCTATCAAAAACAGCATAAGGAGAAGCACCATGAATTGTACCTGCAACAACATTTGCTAATGCTCCCACTCTCATTGCTTCATACAAAGCTTTAGCTTCAACACTTCTAACTTCTCCAACAATTAAACAAGAATCTCCTAATCTTAAACTTGTTCTTATTCCATCGTCAGCAGAAACTTCTGTCGTGTTTGTTAATAAAGCAGATCTCACTTTCATTCTTAAAATATTAAAGCCTAATTCTCTTAAAGATTCTACAGGCAATTCCAAAGAGTCTTCAACAACAATAATTCTATTTTTTGGGAGTATCTCTAACATTAAACTTCCTAAAAGAGAAGATTTGCCAGATCCTCTTGTACCTGCAATTAAAACAGTTCTTCCACCATCAATTAAGAAACTTAATAATCCAGCAGTAAAAGAATTAATCATCTTGTTTTGTATGAATAAAGGCAATGTCCAAGGTTCTTCTCTATGTTTCCTTATTGCATAAGCTATTCCATCAGGAGATAAGGGATTTTGTATTATAGCAATTCTCGCTCTTATTTTCCCTATTTCTAATTGAGTATCTAATATAGGGTTTGACTCATCTAAAGGTCTTCCAGAGATCATCCTAAACTTAGCAGCCCAAGAATCAACATCTGATTGACTTGGCAAAATATTAGTTAAACACTCGTTATAATCTTCATGTTTTATAAAAATGTTAGTTTTTGGGATTGGTGAATTTAGCATTATATCTTGTATTTTTTTGTCTTGTAATAAAACCTCAATTAAACCAAAACCAATTGTTTGTCTAACAAGAATAGAAGCTAATTTGTTTAAGATAGAATAATCTAATGTTATATTTTTAGCTTGGGATAAATCTTGCAATAAATCTTTTGAAATATTGAAAAAAACTTGCCTTATTCTCGAAACATCTGTAAATTCTTCTGCTTTTGGCTGATGTTCCATTAAAACTTCTCTAGCAAGTTCTAAAAGTAAAATTTGTTCTTCTTCTAATGAATTTTCAGGGGGTATTAAATGATAAAAGAGTGTTGTTTCGTGTTTATTCTTTAAAATTGTCACAACAGAAGTATCTTCATCTTCCCCTATTGTATATTGATCAATTATTTCAGCATCTTTTGGAATATCGGAAATTAATCTTGTTAAGGTAAAATTTGGGATAATATCAGGTTTAAAAATTAAATTGTAAATTTCTCTTTCCCCATTTTTATAAGAATCAAAATAAGGGGATAACTTTTGGATTATGTATAAATTTTCCATAAGGGATAAAATTTTATTTAAAAGGAAAAGATAATTTTCAATATCTTGTTTTGAAAATAAATCTGTTTTTTCTAATTTTATTTTATTCTCTATAATTATTTTTTTTAATTCAAAAAAAGAAGAAACAGGATCTTTTTTTAATAAAACTAAAAATTTGAATAACTGATTATACCTCTCTGTAAACAAATTGGTGTTTAAAGGAGAAATTTTGTTTATAGAAAGGATTTTCTCTTGTTTGACTAAATAATTATAAAATTGAGATAATTCTATCAAAGCTTTTGTCTCTTGAAAATCATAGTTATAGTTTTTTTGCTGACTTAAGATTATTCTAGAAACATTAGGAGCCTCTAATAAAATATCTATAACCTTATTCATTACTTCTGAATAATCTGCTATGCTTGGAATATAAGGAGAACCAAGATAATTAATATAAAGAATATCCTCTCCCCCTTCTTTCCTCACTTCATAAGAATATAATGCAGATAAAGGGTTTTCTATATTATTTTCCTTGTTATTTGTTGAAGAATCCTCTTTTTTCAATTCTTTTTTTTCTACCATTTAAAAGGATAGATAAAGAAGTTTAAAATATTTTGTATTAAATAGCAAACAAATTTAAACTTATTTTTTATATATATTCTATGGAAAACAACCCTGGATTTATTAAAGAAGATTTTTCTTTATTAAATTCTAAAATAAGGAATATTGAAGAAAAAGAAAGAATTATCAAAGATCAAATTTTCCTTTTAAATCAAAACCTGTTAGAATTAAAAGATTCAACTTCTTTAAGAATTTTGGATTTAAAAAAAGAATTGGAAAAATTAAAAGAAGAGGTAAAAAGTATTTCTCAATTTTTAGAAATAATCTCTTCAGAATTTTCAAAATTTGCAAAAAAGGAAGATATAGAAATTCTTTATAGGCATGCAAAAATGTTTAATCCATTAGAATTAGTTACAAAAAAAGAATTGGAAAGATATTTTCAAGAAGAAAAAATTAAAAAAGAGGGTTCTCCTAATTTAAATATAAAAAAATAATATGGGATATCTAGATCAAGTATTAAATCTAAAAAAAGAAGGAAAATCTGATGAAGAAATAAAAAAGATTTTGTCTGAATCAGGTGTAACTCCAAAAGATATAGATGAAGCTATGAAACAAGCAGAAATAAAAAGTGCAATATCCGAGTTTGGAGAAGATGAAGAGTTACAACCTTCTATGATGGACGGAGAAGAACCAGAAGAGCCTAATATACCAATACCAAATCAAGAAGAAGTAAAAAAAGAAGTAAAAAAAGAGATTGAAGAGCCCAAGGATATAAACCCCTTAGAAATCTCTCAAAAAGAGTTTAATATTAAACCAGATTATTATTTTAGTCAAGAACCTTCATTTTCTCAAGGAATAAATCAAGAACAACAGCAATACACTCAAGAAGAACAATATCCTCCTTATCCACCTTATCAAAAGTTTTATTCACCAAATCCCCAAAATCCAGAATATGAAAATTATCCAGAGAATATTGAACAACAAGTTTATTCTCAAGAGGAGGCTAATGAAGGAATACCTTCAAGTATACCTTACCCTAGAGAAGAACAATATAATTATAGTAACAGCTATGGAGATTATCAATCCGACTCTCTAGATTACCCCCAATATCAAAACGATTTTTCATCAACAACAAGTAATGATACCCAAATTATGAATACTGATAATATTATAGAAATTGCTAATCAGATATTCTCAGAAAAAATTAAAAAGATTCAAAATGAAAATAATTCTTTTTCTAATGAATTAAGTATTTTAAAATCAAAATTAGGAATGATTGATGAAAGATTAAGAAAAATAGAAAATATAATTGAAAAATTACAATTATCAATTTTAGAAAAGATAGGGAGTTATGGTCAAAATTTAGAAAGTGTAAAAAAAGAGATAAATTTAATGCAAGATTCTTTTTCAAAATTTGTTTCTAAAAGGTAAAGGGGTAAATTAAAAGTATTATTTGTATATTGTTAAAATTAATTAAGTTTTATTGAGTTTAAAAAAGATCCTATGAGATTTTGCTTATAATCTTTATAATAAATAATAATTATTGTTTCCAAAGAATCGGGCTAAATGGTTGCTGTTTAGGATTTTTAGGTTTATCTGCATTCATGATAATAGCAATAATAGCAATAATAACACCACCTGCGATAATCATACCTAAATTTTGGCTAAACCAATCTCCAATAGAGGACCAACCAAGAGCGTTACTTGTTTTTAATAAAACTGCTCCTATAATAACAACAGCTATCCCGAATAAAACCCAATTTATCGCTTCATTACCAGGGTCAGTGAATAAACCTATAAGAATCAATATAACAAGGATTACAGCTAATCCGATACCAAGCCTTGGAAAAAGTTGAGAAAAAAATTGAGAAACAAAATCAAATTGTAAAGCCATTAAAGCAACAGAAAAAGAGATTATTCCATTAACAGCTTTATTTTCTTGGAATATTTTTGTTTTAGTTAAGATACCAAAAACAATTGCAAATAAGAGCAAAAAAGGAACAATATAACTAAAAAATCCAGCATCCTCTAATTTAGATAATAAATCACCAAATCCTCCCCCAGAAAAAGCTCCATAGCTTGCTAAAAATATAAGTTTATCGAACATAGAGTATTTAATAAATTTTTATTTAAATATGTTTCTAATTTATTTATTTTAAATATTAAGTTATTTTTTCCCTGAACTCATAAATAATGCCAAAACAACTGCAATGATTATTACAAAAAGGATATTCAAAAAAATAGGATTTGATAAATTTATCGAGATCAAACCCCCTAATTTTTTATTCCAACCAGTAGCCCAAAAGATTGCTCCTATGAAGGCTATTCCAAATATAACTGCTAAAGACCATTTCATCCAATCTTCAGGTTTGAATCCTTCTTTTTCAGTTCCAAATATAAAACCCCATAATAAGAGAATAACAAATAAAGCAACAAGTGAAACAGCTAAAAAAAGTATAAGATTCCCAACAATCAATTTAGGAAAAACAGAGAAAGAAAAAATTAAACCTATTACTAAAGAAATAATTGCATTTAATTGTTTTTTATTCTCTCCAAAAAATTTAACCTTTTCTAAAACTGCAAAAATTAGAGCCCAAACTAGTAATAAGGGTAATATTGCATCTGATAAAAATGTTTTTAGTGAGCTTGTAATATCTACCATTTTAGGATTTAAACAAGTTTAAACTAAATCTTCTGGAATCTCTTCTATACTGTCGTTTGTATTTGGAAGAGCAGATTTACTTATAATGAAAACATCCCCTATAGATCTCACAAACTGATGGGGTATAATAACACCTCTTGCTCCACCAAGTGCAGAAACAATTGTCCCACCTACTCTTATTTTCCAGCTATCAATCTTATTATCTAAAAGATTTGCTTCTTCAACTTCCCCGAAAAAATCTCCAGAATCAGTGTAAACTTTGCTTCCTAAAACTTCGCTTATTTTTTCTATTTTCATAATAAAAAATGATTAATTTTATTTAAATAGTTTTCCATTGTTTAATATAATGATAGATTTAAAATAAAATAAGATAAATTTATAAAAAATATAAGATTAATAAATTAATGGTTTATAAAAAGAGGATAAACTTCAGAGAAATTTTAACTATTTTAAGTGTTATTTTAATTTTAACTTTTTCAATAAATTTGTTTAAAGATATCTTTAAAGAATTTAATTTGTACTTAACTATTTTTTTATCTTTATCAATAATAATTATTCTAAATGTCTTAATAAAAAAATTTTCTGCTTATTTGTTAGATAGCGAATTGGAAATAAAAATTTGGGAAACAAAAAAAATAAAATTAAGAAAGAAATGGAAAGAAAAGGTAGTATCTTTCCCTTTAGGAATAATTATCCCATTTTTATCAAGATTTTTATTTTTTGCTTTTGGGAATTTTATTTGGATGGCTTCATTAATTTTCGACGTAAAACCACGAGTTTATAGGAGTGCAAAAAGATATGGACTTTATTCTTTTTCAGAGATGAGCGAATATCATATGGCCATAATTGCTTCTTCAGGAATTTTAATGAATTTGTTTATTTCATTGCTCTTTTATTTATTCGGTTTTGAAACTTCAGCTAGGTTAGCTTTATATTATAGTTTTTTTAATCTATTGCCTATAGGAGAATTAGATGGTAATAAAATCTTTTATGGAAAGATGTTATGGTGGTCTGTTCTTTCATTAATAGTTTTGATAGGATTATTTTTTAGTGTTTTAATAGTATAAAAGATATAAAAAGAATAAATTAAAATGGAATTTCTTAAAAATATAAACCCTAGAGATTATCAAATAGAAATTGCAAAGAAATGCATAGAAAAAAATTGTTTAGTTGTTTTACCCACAGGTTTAGGAAAGACTCTAATAGCTTTAATGGTTTGTATTGAAAGGATGAAAAAGGTTCCAGGACAAAAAGTTGTTTTTTTAGCACCAACAAAACCTTTAGTTGAACAACATTTAATTTTTTTTAAAAAACACCTTCCTGAGTTATTTGCAGAGATGAATCTTTTTACCGGAAAAGTTAAATCAAATGAAAGAAAAAAGATTTGGCAGGATTCAGATATTGTGTTTTCAACACCTCAATGTATTGCAAACGATTTAAAAAAAGAGCTTTATTCTTTAGAAGATGTTTGTTTGTTAATTGAAGATGAGGCTCATAGATGCATAAAGAATTACGATTATAATTATATTGCTCAGATTTATATTAAACAATCAAAAAATTCTAGAATTTTGGGATTAACTGCTTCTCCTGGAAGTGATTATTCAAAAGTAAAAGAGATATGTAAAAATTTGTTTATAGAAGATGTTGAATTAAAAACAAGAGAAAGTAAAGAAATAAAACCTTATCTAAAAGAATTGACTTTTGAAAAAAAAATTGTAAATTTTCCTCCAGAATTTATGGAGATAAGAGAATTAATAAAAGAGATATTTAATGATTATTTAGAAAATTTAAGGAAAAGAAAATTAATTTTTAATAATTCTTCTAAAACAGAACTTATACTATTACAAAAAAGATTAATGAAAAGGGCAAATTTTGAAAAAAAAGATTATTCTATTTTGTTAGCAATTGCAGATTGCTCACAAGCAATCAGGATGCAACATGCTTTGGAGCTAATTGAAACCCAAACACTAAAAACATTTAATGATTTTATGAAAGATTTATTTAAACAAGCTTCAGAAAAAAATACAAGAAGTTTAAATTCTTTAATAAAAAGAAAAGAGTTTAATTTAGCATATATAAAAGCGAATGAATTACTTTCCAAAGGGATAGAACACCCCAAAATAGAAGAGCTAATTAATCTGATTAAAGAAGAGAAAAATAAAAAAGATTTTAAGGTTATTATTTTTTCACAGTTTAGGACAACTGCAGCAATAATTTCAAGGGAATTAAATAAGATAGAAGGAATAAAATCAAAAGTTTTTATTGGACAAACAAAAAAAGAGTCTTTAGGAGAACAAATAGGTCTAAATCAGAAAGAACAAAGAAGAATTATTGAGGAATTTTCAGAAGGAAAAATAAATGTTTTGTGCGCTACCTCAATAGGAGAAGAAGGGTTAGATATACCTGAAGTAAGTTTAGTTGTTTTTTATGAACCTGTTCCTTCTGCTATAAGAAAAATTCAAAGAGGAGGAAGAACAGCAAGATTATCTCCTGGGAAGATAATTGTGCTTATCACAAAGGGTACAAGAGACGAAACTTTTTATTATGTTTCAAATGCAAAAGAAAAAAAGATGCATAAAATTATTGATGATATAAAACAGGAAATGTTAAATAAAGAAAAAACACAAGAAAAACAACAAACACTTTTGTAATTTTTACAACTAATACTTATAATTAATAAAATGGAAGAAAAAAAGATTTTAGACATTTTTTCAAATGAAAGAATAAAAAAAGAAGAGAAATCAAAAATTTTAATAGATTATAGAGAGAAAAATTGTCTTGTTCCTTTTGAATTAAAAAACAGAAATTTAAACATAGAATTTTGTGAATTAAAAGTAGGAGATTATCTTGTGAATAATGTGATTATAGAAAGGAAAACAGTTAATGACTTTATCTCTTCAATGATAAATAAAAGAATTTTAAGGCAGATAGAAAGTTTGAATCAGTATGAAGATAAATTATTAATAATAGAGGGGATGGAGGAGAGAGAATTATATAATGAGAATAATAAAAATATAAATTCAAATGCTATAAGAGGTTTTTTATTATCCATATTATTAAACTATAAGATTCCTGTTCTTTTTACAAAGAATGCAGAGGATACAGCAAGATTTATTGAAGTTTTAACAAAAAAGAAAAAAACAGAACATTCTTTAAACTTTAAAAGGAAAGGTTTAACCAAAGAAGAACAAATAGAGTTTATTTTAGAGAGCTTTCCAGCAATAGGCCCTAAAACCTCAAAAAAGCTCTTAAAAGAGTTTAAATCTCTTAATAAGATATTTAATTCTTCTCAAGAAGAATTAAGAAAAGTAATTGGTAAAAAAGCAGAAGTTTTTGATTTAATCAATGAAGATTATAGAGTTTAATAGCTAAAATATCTTTCAATTGTTTTATATTCGGGTTTTGTTTTTGTTAATACTGATTGTTTCAAAGAAAATGAATTAATATTAAATAAAATCTGTTGAAATTTAAAATTATTAATAAATAAATCTGTTTTTTGATATTATTATACTAAAAATTGTATGTTGTTTACCAGATTTTGATATGAAATAAATTTATTTATAAATTCAAAAAAAGAGTTTTTATCTTTTAATTTTTTTATTCTTGCAATTGTCAGATGGGCCATAAACCTTTTTTCTTCTGGAAAAATTTCTTTTAAAGAAAAATCAATTTTCCTTTGTAATTCTTCTGCCCCATTAATCCTTAACCATAAAATAATTTTATCTTTTTGAGAGAATATTCCAATATTATTTATAGATAAATTCAATTCTTGAAATTTTATTTCCTTTAATTTTCTTTTTACAAAGTTTAATCTATTATCATTAATTTCTCCTAAAAATTTTAAAGTTAAATGTAGGTTTTCTTTTTCTGTTTTTTTACCAATGAATTCTGGAATTTTTTCTTGAATTTTTATTATTTCTTTTTTAGTTTCTTCAGATATGTCTAAAGAAATAAAACATCTCATAATAATTCTGATAAAATTTTAGCTCCTAGTCTTATAGTTAGGTTATTTTTATCATTTTCACTATTAATTTCAACTAA
>CAYQJI010000001.1:0-13248 GCA_964417865.1 Candidatus Woesearchaeota archaeon | reverse complement strand
TATTCTTTGTATTATATAAATAAATTGTCTGCTTGTTAATCCTCCTGGTTCAGGATATCCTGTTGATGGTGCGAATGCAGGATCAATAACATCAATATCAATAGAAAGATAAAGTTCTTTTCCATTTGAAAACTCCATTATTATTTCACAAGCATCAGAGATATTTTCTATAATATTATTGATTGTAAAAGTTTTAATTTTATTCTCTTTTAAAAATTTAATTTCATCTTTATGAGAATTTCTTAAACCAACAATAAGTATATTCTCAGAAGGAAAACCCTCCTCAATAAGTTTTCTTAACCATTCTTCATGAGTGGGCTCTTGCATTGGTTCCATACAATCAGGATGAGCATCAAAAACAATTAAGCAAGGATTTTTTTTCTCCTTTTTGCAATAATCTAAAAATGCTTTTCCTGTAGAATAACTTAAAGAGTGATCTCCTCCTAGAAATATTGTTTGGGGTTTAGTCTCAAATATCTCTAAAGAATTTTTATAAATAAGATTATGACTTAATTCTAAATTGGAATTATCTAAATGAATTTCTTCTAAATCAAGGAGTGAAGTGTCTATAATAGTATTTTGTTCATTGCTATAAATCTCCTTTAATTCTTTAAGAATAAAATTTCCAGAATTTCTACATCCTTGAGTTTTTCCTAATCCATTAATTCCTGGAACTTTGACTATAAACATAGAGATATAAAAAATAGGTAAGTTTTAAATTTATTTATTAATAAAAGGAATATTATTTTATTTCTTTTTATTTATTCTTCAAATTTATACAACGAATCCTGTAACTAATTGAATAAAATCCAAGGTTAAATGTAAAACAATACCAATAGAAGAAAAAAAGAAGAATTCATAAATTTTTTTATTTTTAATTGATTTTTCATTAATCATCAAATAAAAGAATAAAAGAGAAGAAATAATAAAGAAAGACCAAACATAAACATTATGTAAAGGATAATAAAAAAGCCCATTACATTTCCAAAATTCAGAAATATCACAAACGCTTTTTGAAAAAGGAACTTTTCCCATAAATCTTAAGAAAAGATGATCTAAATCAATTAAGTTTCCTAAAAGTAATCCTAAAGGCATAATTTTGTCTTTAAAAAAGACGAAAAGAATCAAAGGGATAAGATAATGTGTGAGATACATTTAATCCTCAGGTATTAAAGCAAAAAAGCTATATCTTTTTATTTTTGATAATTTTTTAATATCTTTAATTTTTATTTTTTTAATGTTCTCTTCAAATTTATAAAAATTTCTTGAATCTCCATCTAATTCATAAGATAAAAGATTAAATAAATGAGTTTGAGAATCTTCACTAGACAAATAATAATTCCCTAATATTTGTTCTTTTGTTTGGTTAAGCTCTTTTTCAGTTAAAGATTTTTGAATTTTTTCAAATTCCTTTAAAATAAGAGATTTAACTTGAGTTATATTTTCTTTTTTTGTTCCAACATAAACTGTGTTATAAGAAAAAAATTTATTTATATTAGATTCTCCCTTTATAGAATAAGCGAGATTTCTTTTTTCTCTTATTTCAGAAAAAAGTCTAGAAGACATTCCTACAGCCATTAGATAGTTTAAAACTTGTGCAACATAAGATTCAAAAGAGTTGGCTAAAGGGGTGTGATATGCAAAAATTAAATTTGCTTGATCGACTCCTTTCCTTTTTTCTATAGAAGATTTATTTATCTTAGAAAAGGGTATCTTAGGAATTTTTCCTTTATTTTTTCCAAAAAAATTTTCTGCAAAATAAACTATTTTATCAAAGTCTGCATCTCCGACAACTCCCAAAATTAGATTATTCGGTTGATAAACAAGATTAAACTTTTTTATTAAATCCGCTCTAGTTATAGAATTCATTGTCTTATAAGTTCCAATGAGGTTTAAGCCTAAGGTTCCAGAATAAAGGCATTTTTGAATGCTGTCCATAACATATATTTGAGGATTATCTTTTCTCATTTTTATTTCTTCAAAAATAACTTTTCTCTCTTTTTCTAATTCTTCTTTGTCAAAAAGAGGATTTTTTATCATATCCCCTAAAACATCTAAGGCAGTATCTAAATGTTTGCTAGGAATCCTGCACCAATAAGCAGTGACTATTTCGTCTGTAAAACCATTTAATTCTCCTCCGTTTTTTTCAATTTCTTCTGCAATTTGTTTTGTATTTCTTTTAGGAGTACCTTTGTACAACATATGTTCTATAAAATGAGAAATCCCTTTCTCTTCTGGTCTTTCATTAATACCCCCATTACGAACAGCAAAAATAACACTAACAATTGGTAATTCTCTTTTTTCTAAGAAGATAGTCATCCCATTATTCAAGATTTTTCTATAAAATTGGGGCTTCATAAATAACTAAAGAAAAAATGCTATTTAAATATTAATCATTTGATTTAAAGTTAATATATCTCTCTTCTCCAAATTCAAATTCTTCTAAAATAGAAAAATTTTCTTTAATAAAGTTTAAAATCCATTTTCTATCTGCTTTAAATTTATTTTTTCCACCAAGACTTTTATTAGAAAAACTCAAAACAATTTCATTAACTAAAAGCATTAACTCTAAAATAAGTTTTTTAGAATAATTTAATTCAACAGATTCTAAAGCATCAATAACCTTAAAGAGAAAAACAATTTTTTTGCCTTTTTTTTCTTTGATTATTTTTTTTATTTTTTCTAATTCAAATAAACTTAAATGAAAATATTTTCCATTAATATTATTCTTTTTAAAGAAATAGTTTGTTAAATCAACTAATTGACCAACACTTTCAAAACCAATATATTCAATTTTTTTATTTTTAGGAAAAAAATTATAACTAAACCCATTTATTCCAGCACCTAAATCAAATATTATTAAATCTTCTTGACTATTTATTCTCTGAAATAATTTTTGGTATATTTTTGAATAATAGGGTAATCTTTCCCTTGTAGAAATATGTTTTCTTAAAACCCAATCAGGAGATTTATCTTTCAAAGATAAAAGTTTTTTACTTAAAAAAGCAGTAAATAATTTTCTTAACTGTTCTTTTGTTAAAGAAATTTTTTCTTCATCATCAATTTGTTTTTTTGAAAATAATTCAAAATTTTTTTCTATATCTATATCTCTTAATTGAGAAAATTCTCTTTTTGATTTTATTTTTTTAATAAAAGGTTTATCCATTACATTTTTAAAAAAGAAGAACATTAAAAAATTAATCTTTTTATTATGAAAAATGACTGTAAATGCACATCCAGAATATTTAGCTGCTGAAAAAGAGTATTATAAAGCAGAGAATGACGAGGATCGCCTTTTAGCTTTAGAAAAAATGATTTCTGTTTTACCCTCTCATAAGGGTGCTGAGAATTTAAGAGCTCAAATAAAACTCCGTTATAAAAAGCTTAAAGAAAAAATAGAAAATGAAAAAAAATCAAAAAAGGGTATAAAAAAAGAGAGTATAAAAAAAGAAGAATTACAGGCAGTTATAATCGGTAAAACCCATTCTGGAAAATCTTCTTTTATGAATATAGTGACAAATAATTTTACAGAAATTGGAGATTATGAATTTGTAACTAGGTCTCCTGTTATAGGAATAATGAATTATGAAGATGTAAATATTCAATTAATAGAGATACCAGCTATTAATTCAAAGTATTATGATAGAGGTTTAGTTAATAATGCAGATGTCTTACTCATATTTATAGAGAAATTAGAAGATCTTGAAGAGATAAATAAATTAATTGAAAAAGCTCCTGGAGAGAGGATCATTGTTTTTACAAAATCAGACAAATTAAATGAAAATGAAAAAAGGAGAATCTCTGCAAATTTATCTACAAAGAAATACAATTTTGTCTTAATCTCCTCTTATACAAAAGAAGGAATAGAAGAATTAAAAAAAAGAACTTTTCAAAGTTTTAAAAAAATTAGGATTTATACAAAACAACCTGAAAATAAAGAGAGATCTTTAAAACCAATGATATTAAAACCAGACGTTAGTGTAAAAGATGTAGCAGAAAAAATATTTAAGGGTTTTTCAAAAAAGATAAAAGAAACAAGAATCTGGGGGCCTTCTTCAGATTATCCTGGACAAGTTGTAGGATTAAATCATAAATTAAAAGATTTAGACACAGTAGAATTTAAAACGCGATAATCTTTAATGGAGTAGATAATTAAAAGTTATTAATTAGAATAAGCCTCTTTTTCTATCTTTTCAAATTTCCTTTTCTCTTTTTGGATTGGTTTTAATAAATTTATAATCTCTTCAGAAATGGCATTTTTTAAATCTAAGGGATGAAGTTTTTGCTCTAAAAAGTCTTTTTCTAATTCTTCATAATTTTCATAAGAGATATTTCCTCCAAATTTTTCTTCTCTTTTAATTAAGAATTTTTCCTTTTTATCTTGTTTAATAGTCATTATAACATATTTAATAAAAGGCAATAAACCATTATTCAAATTTCCTGGAGCACATTCTGCACCCCTTATCTTTTTTTTAATAGTTTCTTCATCATCTGTTAAATTAATTTTAGAGTTTGGATCAGAAGAAGACATTTTTTTACCTATTAAACCTGGAAGTAGGGGATTCATAATCTCAATTCTTGCTTTATATCCTAGTTTAGGAAGATTTTCTCTTGCTAAAACCATAATTTTCCTCTGATCTGTTCCACCAAGCTGGCAATCAACTTTTAAATATTCTTCGTCCATTGCTTGCATTAAAGGATAAATAAGTCCTGAAACCCTCGGATTTTCTGTTAATTTAACCACATCTGAAGCTGCTTTTAATGAATCATGAACCGAAACATTTGTAGAAAGTCTTAATACATCATACATATATTCTGGCTTGAGTTGCATCGCACTCCCTTGAATAAATTTTAAATGTTTTGTATCTGCCCCTATTGATTTTATTAGTAAGGGAATTATTTTCTTATAATATTCATATCTCTTATTTACAATTCCCCAAGGGACATTATCTAAAGAGGCATGTAAATCTGCTAATAATATTTTAACTTCAAATCCTGCTTTTAAAAAATCAGAAATTTTGAGAGCGGGAAGTAAATAACCAATATGGGGTTTCCCTGTAGGTGCAGTCCCCCAATAAATGACAGGCCTTTTTTTAGATTGTAAAAGTTTTCTTAAGTCCTCAATACCTATAATTTCTTCAGTATTTCTTTGAACTAATTCTAATCTTTCTTCTATATCCATAAAATAGAGAAATACAAAAGGTATTAAAAGTTTTCTAATCGAATTAATTAAAAGGGAGAGTATAAAAGATTAAACTCCCATATAAAGAAGTGATAATTGAAATATTGATTTCAATCTTCTTAGGGATAATTTTTGGTATACTCGCTGGCTTTTTTCCAGGTATTCATATAAACTTAATAAATATTATAATTGTTCAAGGAGTTCTTAATTCAAATAGTAGCATAGATCCAATTTATCTTGCACTATTTATTTTATCTCTTTCAGTTTCAAATATCTTTTTTTCATTTATCCCCTCTATTTTTTTAGGGTGTCCTGAAGAAGAAACTTCCTTGTCTGTTTTACCAGGTCACAGGCTTTTAATGAAAGGCGAAGGTTATAAAGCAGTAAGACTTACTTCTAAAGGGATTTTAATTGGTTCTTTTATTTTCATTTTTATGACACCAATTCTTTTGTTTATAATTCCTCCAATTTATGAGGAGATAAATAAAATCCTATTTTTTGTTTTATTAATAGCCTCTTTATTTTTAGTTTTAAAAGAAAAAGATAAGAAAATTGCATTTTTTATTTTCTTATTGAGTGGGATTTTAGGATATTTCTCTTTAAATTCAAATGTAAATCAACCTTTACTTCCTCTTTTTACAGGATTATTTGGTGTTCCTTTATTATTAACTAATTTAAAAAATAAAACAAAAATCCAAAAACAAAAAATAAAAGAACCAAAATTAAGATTAAATTTCAAAATATTTTTAAGTATGATCTTATCTTCTGTTTTATGTGGTTTTCTGCCTGGGTTAGGTTCAAGTCAAGCAATTGTTTTGGGAAGTATTTTTCAAAAAATATCAACAGAAAATTTTTTATTCCTTTCAGGAGCAGTGAACATTTTAATTTTAGGAATTTCACTAATAGGTCTATTTTCAATAAATAAAACAAGAACAGGCACGGCTGTTGCATTAAAAGAAATTTTTAATAATTTAATCACATTAAAAGAATTAATTTTTTTAATTTTTATTTTAATGTTAACTTCCCTAATTTGTTATTTCTTAATAAAAAAAGTTTCGAGAAGAATCTCTTTAATTATTGATAAGATAAATTATCAAAGAGTTTCTTTTTTTGTTTTATTTTTTATTGGAATTTTAACCTTGATTGTTTCTGGTTTTAAAGGAATAATTATCCTTTCTGTATCTTCATTATTAGGGATTTATACAAATTCTTATAATATTAGTAAAACACAAATGATGGGTTGTTTATTAATTCCCACAATGTTATATTATATTTAATTGATAATTATAAAATAT
The DNA here is from genome assembly GCA_964417865.1 of Candidatus Woesearchaeota archaeon. Lineage (GTDB taxonomy): Archaea > Nanobdellota > Nanobdellia > Pacearchaeales > GW2011-AR1 > RBG-13-33-26. Next base: position 6,771 of record CAYQJI010000001.1, on the reverse strand, counting down.
CTTAATAAATAATCCATTAAAAAACAAGAAACATTTTAACCAAAAAAGTCTTTTAGAGATTGTTGTTTTTCTAACTCTTTTCCAAAGATACTATCAATATTCTCTTTTAGTATAGAAAGATTTTGTTTAATATATAAAGAGAGATTATATTTTTCCGCAAGATTTAAAGCAGGTTCAAGATATTTTTTTATTCCACCTTCATTAATTGTAAAAATAATTTTTCCCCCACATTTTGGGCATACACCAGATAAAGGAGGCCTTCTCATGATTTCATTACAATTAACGCATCTAAACCCTTGCATTGAAAATTTTCTAAGATTACCTTTCAGATCTTTTAAGAAATGTCTATCAATTATTAATTTAGCAGTATCAGAACTATCTACCGCTCTAATCTTTTCAACAAGTTCCATTTGGTGATTAACTTTATCTTGCATTGTTGGTAAGGTTTTATAAGAAGAACACAAAACCCCCTCATTAAAGTTAGATGTATCATGTGTAAAACCTAGATTATGAAATGGATCCTTTCCTTCTCTTAGATAAGTTCTAACCAAAGGGATATTGGTAACTTCAGAAGAATGTTTTCTTTGTTCTGAAAGTAAGTATAATTCTAGAGGGTATTTATATGTTAATTCAACATCAAGAATTTGATCATCAACTTCACCAGGGTCAATTTTTCCATTTAAAACAAGAGGAGCATCTTGTGTCCCACCTCTATGACTAGGTAAAAACTTTCTTGAAAAATTTAGAAGGACATCCCCCAAAAGCATGATAGCAGCTTCATCACCGTCGCAATCTCTTCTTATTGCAGCATGCATATATGGGCTTGCTAATAAACCAAGAGTATTTGAAAAACCAATAAATCTACAAATAACTCCTGCACAATTATGAGGAGCCATACAAACGCCAAGATGACCAATTAAATCTTCTCTTTTCTTAACATTATAAAATTTATTAAGTTTATAAAAACGGACTAATAATTCATCAATAAATTGAGATGTTTTAATAAAAATTTCATCTGCTTTTTCATCAATAGATTCTGGAGAACAGGGCAAGATAACATCATGAGGCATTAATTCTATTATTTGATTATCATTTGTTAAATCATTTCCATAAATATCTTTATTATAACCCAATTCTTTTAATTTTTCAATACTCGTAAAAATTTCCTTAGGCTTAAAATAAGAAAGAGGAATTTCTGTTGCATCAAACCTTATTGTCCCATCTTTATTCACTTGTAAATTAAACTTAGCTCTTAAAATTCCTTTTTCAAGGTGTTCTATTGAGTGATCTTCTGAAGATGTCCCTCTAACACCCTTAATTAAAGGAGGAAGATCCTCTTTAGATAAACCTAAATTTTCTAATGCTTTTTCTAAATAATAGTTAATTGGTAAATCTTGATTTTTGAAAGGTTGAAGATTTTCTTTATTCTCTTCACTTTGAAATGAAAAATATTCTTTATCTAACTTAGGAGAATAAAAAACTTTTTTTGTTTGATTTTGACAATTTTCACAAATAGAATAGATCGTATATTTTTTACAGTTTTCACAGAAAAATAAAGGAAATTCAGCATTCACCTTACCTATTTCACAAGAGGACTGTAAACTTCTTAATCTCCCTCCTTCTTTACCAATAGGAAAAAGCATATTAGGGCTACCAATCAATTTTCTAAGTTTTGCTTTTTCTGGCCTACCCATTCTTGCACCGATAAAATCCCCTGCCTTATCTTTAATAACAAATTTTGAAGATTGGTTTATTTTTTCCAGGATTGATAATTCTTGATTATTAAATACAATTAATTGTTCTTCACTTAATTTTATCAAAGAAGAATCTTTAATATTAATTCCTAAATTAATTAATAAAGCTTTACTCTCTTCAGGATTAATTACAATATTTTCCAAGGTTACTTCATGTTCAACTCCTAAAAGCTCTAAAGCTCTTTTTCCTTCGTTAAAAATCTCTTTTTCTTTTTTAGAGTAAGGGAATATTAATTTTTCATCAAAAGTGGAAATCTGAATCCAATCTAAAAGAGATTTAAATTGTTCTTTTGTTATTTGTGTCCAATAAAATATATATCTTGGATGTAAAGGGATATTAAATTTTTCACTAATTTCCAAAGCTTTATCCAGAGAGATAGAAAATTCATCAATATTTTTTGCAAATTCAAAGTCTTTTAATTCAAGTTCTCTCTTCCACCACTCTTCTACATACCCTGATTTTAAAAGTAAGGAATTTCTATTTAATACATCTCCAAAAGGAAAAAGGATATCTCCAAGATATAAAATTTCTTTGGTTTCAGGATAAATTTTTTTTGCTTCTTCTTTTGATTTAATTTTTTTAACACTTCCATTTTTTAATAAAACAATAGGTCCTTCAATTGTGTCGCAAGAAGTAACAACACATCCCTTTGTGGGTTTTTCTAATTTTAATTGTGTTCCAATAGCAATAAATGAATCTGTAATTGCCATTGTTGCAGGGTGCATAGAGGTTGCACTAAATCCTGAAACTCTTGATCTCCCATATCTAAATCTAAATGCACCTGATCTTGAAGGATGACCAAAAACAGGTCTACCTGCAACTAAATCCTGTATATAAGTTGGAGAAGCATCTGCTTTACCTACTTCTCTTTTTTCATGAATTTTAATATATTCCTCTAAAAAGTCCCAACCAGTAGATTTTATCCCTTTCTTTTTTATTTCATTTAAAAGCCTCAATCCTTTTTTTGCTTTTTGTGCTAATCCTTCAGAGAAAATCAAACACATTCCCCCTCTTATAAAATTTGTATTTACCCTTTTAAGATTCTTATAATTTGAAACTTCTATCTTTTCTGTAGGGTCACCATCAATCTGTATTGGAATATTTTGAGCTAAAAAAGTAGCTTCTTCAATAGTAGGAAGATATTGTAAATTAGTTACATATTCATGATAATCATAATTCTCAGTAACATATCTTTTTACTTCTTCTTCTGTGGGATCATATCTTGCATAACCAAATAATTCTCTTAAATAATCTATTAACATTAAAACAACACAACTCGCAGTTGTTCCTGCACTTCGTATAGGCCCTGAAAAATGAGCTGTAATATATTCCCTATTATCCCTTGTCTTATCTACAGTTATTCCTGTAAAACCTTCAATAGGACTTGAAACTACCCCTAAAGTAATATATGCAAAGCCTACTCTTATTCCTGCATCCATTGCCTCAATCAAATTTTTAAATGAACAAAATTTTTGTTTTGCAATTTCTTCTGCAATCTTAAATGAAACCCCAATACTTAATTTTCCAAATTCTTTTTCTAGTTCTAAAATTCTTTCTGTAATTCCACTTGATTCCATCTGAGGATAAATTGTAGAAATTAAACCAACTACTTTTTCAGCAAGGCTTCTTGCAAGAGGAATTTCTACTTTTGAAACAGGATCTAAACCTTTTTCTCTAGCTTTTTTAGATAAATCGTAAATTTTTTTTATTTCTAAATCTAACCTCTTAAAATATTCTTGAGTTTCCATTATACTGTATTTGATTTTAATTCTTGATGTTCTGATTCTTCTTCAAAATCTAAAATTTTAATACTTCTTGTTTTTAGATTAAAAAGAGGAACTTTACAGAAGTCAGGATTATTCCCTAATTTCTCTTGATAAGAAGTCTTAGATTCCCAAGAAGAAACAGAAATAAGTAAGATATTATTATAATAAGAGATTTCACACTTGTGCGTATGGCCTGAAATGAAAATATCTGGAATTTTCTTTATTACTAAAAAATCTTCTTGCGATGGGAAATATTGAACAGAAGAATGTGTTGGTGCAAGATGCCTATTCTTTAAGAGATAACTCATGATTTTTGTAGGCGAATTAAGAGAATCTTGTTGAATTAGAGAGGGGATTACATTTGCATAATAAGGGAATGAAAAACCATGATAAAGAAGGACATTAAAACCTGAAAATTTTGGGGATTGACCTATATTAACAAAAGAAGGATTTCCCGTAAGAATAGTATTTTCCAAATTATACAAACTCCAAGAATATTTTTCATTTAAAGGAGGCTGTGGTTCCATTAATCTAACACCATCATGATTTCCAGGGGAAATAATAATCCTTATATCTTTTCTTATTTTAGAAAGAAGATTGGATAATCCATTAAATTGTGATTCAATATCTTTAATTTTCAAATCTTTTTCCTGGCTTGGATAATTTCCAACCCCTGCAACTAGATCTCCAACAATGAATAAATATTTAATTTTAGGAACCTCAGGAGTATTTGATAATTTATTATTAAGATAATCTATAAATTTTAAAAAACTTTTTTCTAAGAATAGTTTACTTCCATAGTGTATATCTCCAATAAATAAGGCGTATTCCTCTTTATCTGATTTTTTTCTTTCAGCTAAAAAGCTATCTGGAAAAAAAAGATTATTCACAAAGAGGATTTCTTTATTTCCAAAACCTGAAAATCCTATTACAGAATCTAAAGTTATTTCTTCTGCTAATTTGTATAAATCTGGATTTGATGGACTTATTAAAACCTTAATTTTCCCTGTTAAATCCTCTACTTCAAAGATTATATTTTTATTTTTAGTTATAGTTTTACTGTAAATAATTCCAATGATAGAAAACCCTTGCTTGTTAAAAGAAATTTTATTAATTGAAATAAGATTTTTTAATTGGGAATTTTCTTGAAGTATTTCTTTTAATTCTAAAACCCTCTCTCTAAAATAATTTACAAAATTAGAAACTTCAAGTTTTTTATTAGATTTAGGATAATAAAAAGAAAGTTTAAGATCTTCATATTGTGAGCTTTGATTAGAATTTGGATTAGACTCTTCTTTTTTATCCTCTTTTTTTGTTTCTACCTCCTCTTGTAAAGGTAAATTATGATTATTTAAGATAGTTGAAGAGTTAGAAGAAAAATTTAAGTTTATTTTTAAGGAATTAATTATTTTTTCACTGTTTTTTATTTTAAGAGAATAAGATAATTTTTCAAAAAAATCTTCTTTAACCAAAGAAAAAAGATTCTTGTTAATTATTTTCTCATGAGTAATCTCTTTAATCTGTTGAATTAAAATTTTAATTGTTTCTGAATCTGTCTGTTCATCAAATAAATTTAAAAATTCTTTATCTAATAATATACCTCTTTCTATACAAAATTTGAGTATTTCTCTTTTGTCCATGGTTAATTTTTAAAAATTTAAGCATAAATAATTGAATTATTAATAATCTCTTTTGCTTTATTTATAATATCTTTAGAAATTGCGAGTTTTATTTCCCTCATTCTACCCCCTCTCCCTTTTGAAATAACATTAACAGTAATAATCCCTAACATATCAAATTCTTGAATTATATCTCCAACTCTCCTTTGAGTAAGAATCTCTAATTTATTTTTTAAACATAATTCTCTATAATAATTATAAACTGTCCCAGTAAATAGGGGCTCTTTTGGATTTTTCTCTGAAAGAAAGATTATTGATCCTAAAACTAATTGAAATTGTTTTGGTTCTGATTTAATTACATCTAATATTTTATCTCTTTCTATTTTTTCATTAGCTTCATCAATGTATTTAATTTTAATCTTTGTAGAATTATCTCTTTCAGCAAGTTCTCCTGCAATTCTTAATAAATCTAAAGCTCTTCTTGCATCTCCATGTTCTCTTGCCGCAAATGCAGCACATTTAGCAATAACTCCTTCTTCTAAAACTCCTTCTTTAAAAACAGCTTTTGCTCTTCTTGATAATATATCTTGCAATTGTAATGCATTATAAGGAGGAAAAACAATTTCTTCTTCAGAAAGAGAACTCCTAACTCTCGGATCAATTTCATCTAAGAAAGTAAGATTATTACTAATCCCAATAAGAGAAATTTTTGAATTTGTGAGTTCAGAATTTAATCTTGTTAAATTATATAAAAAATCATCTGAAATTTTTTTTGTAGTTTGATCAATTTCATCTAAAATAAGAAGAATTAATTGTTTTTCAGAATCAATGGTTTCTATAAATTTATCATAAACAGATTGCGTTGGTAAACCTGTAGAAGGGATTTCTCCACCAAATTTTTTTATTAATTCTGCTAAAATCCTATATTCTGTATCTGAAACTTTTTTAAGTTTACAATTTAAGTATTCAATTTTAAGTTTAAATAAAGAATCTTTTGAAGCCCTTTTTAAAAGTTCATCTTTAACATATTGGATAGTAAGGGTTTTTCCTGTACCGGTTTTACCATATAAAAAGAGATTACTTGGTTTCTCACCTCTTAAAACAGGAGCAAGGATTGAAGCAACTTGTTTAATCTGTTGATCTCTATGAGGTATATCTTCTGGTTGATAAGAATTTTGTAAAGGAGATTTATCTTTAAATATAGAATTATTATTAAAAGATGCAAAAATTTTATCTAACTCTTTATTTACCTCTTCCATAATTTTAATAAAAGACTACCCTTTTTAATTATTTATATCCTACACGACCATTTCTTATGGAAATAAATGAATAATAAATAATTACGAAGACATAATTTAATTTTATTATATAAAAGGTTATAACTACTTATTAAGAAGGACACCTAAATTTCTTATGGAATTTAATAATTTCTTTATTTGATTATTCTTTTTTATTATTTTCTTATTTCTCTCTTTTATCCTTAACTCTCACTTTTACCTTATTGAAATCATAATCTAATAAAATTATAATCTAATTATTAAAAAATAATAAATTCTATTTAATATGTAATATGTTTTTAATATGTAATATCTTGTATATATTAATATATTATATATATTTTATAATATAAA